>JASLVU010000056.1 GCA_030741225.1 Candidatus Poseidoniaceae archaeon
TGGTGTAAACAAGTATCGGCCACACATCACAAGATTTGACGGTGCATCCTCAACATTTGGCTTTTCACAGATTTCTTGAATTCGTTCACCTTCTAGGCGCACGACACCATAATTAGATACTTCATGTGGCGAGATAGCCAATAAGCCTGCACAAGGCAAACCGTTTTTTTCAAAATTCTCAACAAGCTTCTTACTCGCATTTGAAGGAATAAATTCATTCGTTGGAGTATGCGAATCAAGAAGTATATTGTCGCCGAGCAAAACCAAGAAAGGGCCCGATACATCATCCAAAGCTGTTTCAATTGCGTTTCCAAGCCCAAGCGGTTCGTGCTGTATATGCACCTTGACTTTGATATCTGAAAAAGGTGAGAGAAGTGTTTGATCAAGGTCTGGACGACGACCTTGAAGCCAAGAGTGGTCGCCGAGTAAAGCGGTCAGATCCTTACGTGGAGAAGAGATGATATGCAGACATTGCACGCCTGCAGCGACTGCTTCACGGGCCAAATGAATCAGAGCAGGAACGTCAACAAGAGGAAGTGCTTCCTTTGGTACCGAGGCGCTTGTTGGCAACATTCGTGTACCAAGTCCACCAGCAACAAGCAAAGCATCTCGAACTGCCGCCATAGCACCCGCTGTATGGCGTAGGCTTTCAAGCGTAGCCCTTCTGCATTGGTCTATGGGCAGAACTGTCGAGTGGCGATGGTTTGCTGTCATCGGCACTCTATTGGTCGCTCAATCCTTTGTTGACCTCACACCCGAAGGTCCCTGGAATTCAAGGTCTTTTTCCAGGGGCATGGTCGGTTTAGCCGGCTTATCCTGTCTGTATATCGGATGGTTTCGATGGGCCTTTGAACGAAAGGGAATCGCGCCTACTATCGACTTATGGGATACTCCAGAACAGACATGGAAAACCGTTTTCGCTGTAGGGTTGGTGTTTCTTTTCTCTGTTAAATTCCTCACCGTATTCGGCCTAAACCAGTATGTTCCAGAGCCAACCGGAATGATTCTCACACTCTTAGGACTGATGACTGTTCTCAATGCAGTCTATGTTGGTCTGCTCACCGTAGGCCCACTTGCTCAGTCAAACGAAGAAGAATAACTAATCATCAATAAATCCGAGCTGCTGATCCAGTATTTCGTATGCTTCCTCGACTGATGGTAATTCTCCAGAATCGTCCATGTCACTGTGAAGGGGCGGGGAGGATTGTGGAGATTGAGGTTGTGGCCCATCTCCAGCCAACCATGCTTTCCAAAGTTGACTGCGTTCTGGGCGGCGGAGTGTGAGGGGGTCCCACAAGCCTTCCAAATCACACCCTAGTTTTTTGAAATCTTCAAGACGACCAGCAAAATGTTTTGGAGAAACCTCCTCCATTCTCATCAACAATTCTCTCATTCGAGTACGCACAACCTCATCACCGTCTTGCCAAAGAATTGGGAGCAGATTGCGCTCATCATCAGGATATTGCTCAATATAGTCTCGCAAAAAAGGCACAAGATTCCGACGAACGAGGGCGAGGGGATGTTGTGACAGTTCGACCATGGTGTCTGCCCAAAGTTTTGAATCGAGGAACCGTAAATCTCCAACCGTGGAGCTGGCTGCGGCCAGAACACCTTCGTCTTCATCTTGAAGCATCTCTTCGAGGAAAGGAACTGCATCCCACTCAAGACGACGGAACATTCGAGTAAGTACATCTGCCATCCCTCGACGAATGAGAATTTCTTTTCGGTTGTGCAGACGTTGAGCAAGTTCAAGACCAACTTGGCGATCAAATTCGATTGTTTTTGCAAGACAAAGAATCACTCTTGCAGCAATCTCAACTTCTGTGTCTGATGCCCTGCGTAACAACAAGGATTGTAAATCGAGAGGAGAAACCAAGTTTGGCCTGTGCAGCAAAAGGCGAACCCATTCCATCAACAAGAGACGGCGATCTGCTGAATCGTTTTCTAGTCTTTCAATCAACCATCGAGCAGCCTCAACCCCAGCATCATGAGCCACAACTCCCGTGTTTCGTGGAATAACTGCATGTGGATTCCACCCGAGTTGATGTGGTCCAACATCGGGTTGAGTGTGCCAAGTTCCTGGGCGCTCTGCCAAAGCAATTGACTCCAACAAGTGATACCCTTGGTGAATGGGTTGACCGTTTGGAACTGTTGAGAGGCCATTGATGAGGGCGATGGAAAGCCACCAACGGTCTGTATTAGGGGCAGCCTGATCAAAGGCTTGAGAAAGCCAGTCGGTAGCAACTGCGAACAACAAACGTTCAGCAACCTTGTCAACCCGTCGATGAAGCCATTTTTGGTGAACTTCAAACGGGTCATCACTCAAATTCATTCGATGAGGAACTATTAGATCAACGACATTGTTGAGATTCGATTCAAACATAGCACGGTCCATCTGGAGGATGCCATGAGCTTGTTCAATGACCTGCGCAGGAGATGTTGGTTGTATGGGAGGAAAATCTGGGTCGGTGATTGGGGGTTGAGGTAAGGGCCATGCAGAAGTCCCTCGTTCCATTGCTTCGACAAGACCCGTTGCAACCGCCTCAAAGACACGGTCTGACAACTTCGAACGCTCTTTACCCATAGCGAAACCTCAAGGAATCCAAGGGCTCAATCAAATATCAAGTTCAATATTGAGGTTTTGAATCAATTCCTTGTAGCGATTTCGAATTGTCACTTCTGTAACACCGGCTACTTCTGCAACTTCGCGTTGTGTTCTGCGCTTTCCGCACAAAACCGATGCGATATAGATAATCGAAGCGGCAATACCGGTAGGGCCTCGACCGCTGGTCAATTCTTTCTCTTGAGCCGCCTTGATCAGTTCGTATGCCTTTGCTTCAACTTCAGCATCAAGACCTAAGCCGGAACAGAATCGAGAGATGTAATCTTCTGGACCTGTCGGCATAATCTTCATCTTCAATTCTCGAACCATAAATCGATAAGTTCTACCGATTTCTTTGCGACCCGTTCTTGATGCCTGTCCAATTTCATCGAGTGTGCGGGGCACGCCACACTGTCGGCAAGCAGCATAAAGCGATGCAGCAGCGACTCCTTCGATAGAACGGCCTCGTATCAAACGCTTATCCACTGCTTTCTTGTAATTTACCGCAGCTGCCTCTCGGACAGACTTTGGCAACTCAAGTCGGCTGGCCATTCGGTCAAGTTCTGCTAGAGCCATTGCCAAATTTCTTTCAGTTGCATTCGAAACACGACTTCTTTTTTGCCACTTTCGCATGCGATAAAACTGAGAACGATAACGTGAATTAATGGTTTTCCCAGAATAATCTTTGTTCTGCCAATCAATATCGGTCGACAAACCCTTGTCGTGCAACATGACGGTCATTGGCGCACCGGTACGTGCTCGTTGATCACCTTGTTCAGGCGAAAACACACGCCATTCAGCACCTTGGTCAATGACATTATCTTCAAGGACTAAGCCACAGTCTTCACAAATGACTTCTCCACGTGTCTCGTCACGGGTTAGATTTCGACTTCCACAGTCGCTGCACTTTACGATATCTTCTACTTGTTGTTCATCCATTCCTATTCCTCATTTGCCCCCACTGCAAGCCTCAATGCTCAACAATTAGGGGAACCTTATTATACTCCGATAAGTAACTATATTTAAACATAAGCGGCAATCGACTTAAACTTGTATGTGCTAAAAATAGAGTTTTTTTAGGCCTTTCACCTCGAATCCATCAAAATTTTTTCCCGAACCGGTTATGAACACTGAGCACTTGAAACGGTTTGGTGAGGGGACATGCGAGAACACTGGCCGCCAGCAAAAATCGCGCTGAACCCTAAAAAAAGAGTACTTTTCTTAACAAAAGACCTTGAACTCATCAAGAAACAACTGTACGATGGATTGAATCTAAGGATGGAGGATCTTTCTGTCGACGAATTACTCGACGACATCAATACGGACGTGATGACTCCTGCATGGGTTTGCTTTGACCACGACCCAGAAGAGATTTCAAAGAATGCTTATGCGGGACTGATGCATAACGGTATGCGTGTGTTCAACGAAAATGCACTCAAAAAAGGAAATTTTGAAGTCATTGTGTCAGGACAACGAAAAGGAACTGGTTCGTCAAGAGAGACTGCTGCACAATGTGAGCGCTGGGCCGGGATCAATATTGTCATCGCTGCCTCATTCGCACCTATTCATGAAAGGAACAACATCAACCTGGGTCAACTGATGGGCGACCATGCAATGTTGGAACGTCTGCAACGAGGAGAAGAAATTGAACTTTCTGAATTTACATCACAATACGATGAGGTGACTCAAATTATTCTCGAAAAAGGCGGGCTGTTTCCTTTCGCCAAGGCCCTCAAGAGAGATGAAATCTCGCTCCCAGCGATCAATACCCCTACGCGTCCAATGACAATGGCTGAGAAAATCATTGCCCGAAATTTGGTGGGCCAAAAAGAAGGGCAATGTGTCAAACCAAATGATCCTGTCATCGCCCAAGTCCAAGGGGGTTATTCGCATGAATTTACCACGGCGCAAGTGCACACATTCCTGCAACATGAGTACGGTTCGGATTACTCACTGCCGAATCCAAGTAAATTCGCGGTGTTTGAAGATCATCTGTTGTATGCGCATCACA
The DNA here is from genome assembly GCA_030741225.1 of Candidatus Poseidoniaceae archaeon. Classification (GTDB taxonomy): domain Archaea; phylum Thermoplasmatota; class Poseidoniia; order Poseidoniales; family Poseidoniaceae; genus MGIIa-L1. The sequence goes on from JASLVU010000056.1 coordinate 4,614, forward strand.
ACCCGAAATTTGTTCCGTTCATGCACAAAGTCCAGACATTGCGCGACTTACAGGTGGCCTTCCAACGCCACACCTCTGTTCGAGACTACTCAGCCAAGGGTGGTGTTTCACCAGGAATCTGTCATCAGGTTGCTCGAGAGGAATTTATTGAAATTGGAGATTTTATTCAAGCCACCGACTCTCACACCTGCATGGGTGGCGCTTCAAATGCTCTTACTTGGGGAGTTGGTGCTACTGAATATGCGAACCTCATCAGCGCAGGATTCACTTTTGTCAAGGTTCCTGAATCAATCCGGTTTGAATTGGTTGGCACCCTAGTGCCCGGTTGTACAGCAAAAGATGTTATTCTCTACATCTTGGCCGACCATGCTCGAAAAGAACTAACCCTCAACCGAAGTATGGAGTTTGGCGGTTCGGGACTTGCGAGTCTTTCGGTCGACGAAAGAGCTACGCTCTGTAACATGGCAACGGAATGCTCGGGCAGAACTGGAATTTGTGACTCCGACGAACTTCTTTTGGATTGGATGCTTGAGTCCCAACCCCACTTGGACAGGAATGAGCAGAAGATGCGTTCAGTTCGTGCAGATTCTGATGCTCATTACGATGGAGGCATCCATGTCATCAACATGTCTGAAATTCAACCAATGGTTGCACATCCAGGTGATCCAAACAAGGGAATCCCAAGTGATCCGACCAACGGTGCTGATGTGGCCGATATAGGGCAAGTCAGTATTGATATCGCATATGGTGGCTCATGTACTGCTGGTAAAGCAGATGATGTTGCCTACTATGCCAAGGTTTGCAAAGCTGCTGAAGACGCTGGGTTGCTGGTGAAAGAGGGTGTTGATTTTTACATCCAGTACGGTTCTGGAATCGTCAAAGATCTGGCTGTTCGTAATGGATGGCATGAATTGTTTGAACGCGTTGGTGTAAAACTCATTGACCCTGGTTGTGGAGCTTGTATCGGTGCTGGCCCCGGCGTTTCAATCACCCCGGAACAAGTTACTGTCTCAGCAATCAACAGAAATTTCCAAGGCCGCTCTGGGCCCGGAAAATTGTATTTGGCTAGCCCACTAACGGTAGCTGCATCTGCCTTTACCGGCATAATTACATCATGGGAAAAAGACCTGTTCAACTGACGAAATACTTTCCAAAGTGAAAAAACCGTTCTTATCGGTGCTACAACGTCTTAGACATTAAGAACCGTCGATAGGCAAGGTCGCTTACCACACAGGCCCGACGTCATTCGGACGGAGGAGGACCTGCATGGAGGAAGTCGTATGGCTGGCATTGCACAAAAACTCGCATCGAATCAAAAACAGGTAGCCATTTCTGAATTTTTTGAGAAAAACAAGCACTTCTTAGGGTTCGATTCACTCGCTCGTTCGTTAATCACCGCCGTTAAAGAAGCGGTTGATAACGCTCTTGATGCATGTGAAGAGGCACGAATTCTTCCAACAATCCGCATCCAAATATCCAAAATTGATACGAAAAAAGACATCATTCGCCTCGTTGTCGAAGATAACGGTCCAGGCATACCTCAGAAAAGTATTGAGAAGGTATTCGGGCAATTGCTCTTCGGTTCTCGATTTCATGCCATTCGTCAATCAAGAGGTCAACAGGGTATTGGGATTACTGGAGTCGTGATGTATTGCCAATTGACGACCGGTCGAACAACCCATGTTCGTTCAAAAATAGCTACTGAACCTACTGCTGCAGTGGTGGATATCGGGCTTGATACACGTAAAAATAAAGCTACAAAGGCCAATGCAGGTCGCGAAATTTGGTATCAAGAAGATGGTTCTTCAAAAGAACATGGAACTGAAGTCACGGCAGAAATGAAAGCGAAATATCAGAAAGGACGGCAGAGTGTATGGCAGTATCTTCGTATGACAAGTATTGTCAACCCGCATGCTGAAATTACCTTCATCGACCCCGAAGGAGTAACACATCACTGGAATCGAGTTACTGAACGCCTACCTACAAAGGTCGAAAGTATCAAACCACACCCGCATGGTATTGAACTTGGACAATTGCAACGTATGGTTTCAGAATCCAAAGACCTCAATCTAAATCACTTTTTACTCAACAATTTCTCTGGAGTGACCAATCGTGCTCGAAAAGAACTTTGCAAGGCTGCTGAGTTGGAGGGTACTCGCAAAATGAAGACAATAAAAGGAGACGATATCCGTCATCTTCTCGAAGCATTTCAAGGAGAGCGTTTGTGCGATGGTTCACCTGCAAAACTCCTCAAACCACCAACAAATTGTCTATCACCCATTGAGGAGATGTTAATCAAAAAAGGATTGTCAAAAACAATTGATTCGCGATTTGTAACAACTCTAACGCGCGTTCCCAGCGTCACTCAAGGAAACCCCTTCCAAGTTGAAGTTGGGCTCATTTTCGGCGGCTCAATGGCAAGTGATAAGCCGGTTGAAGTTTTGAGATTCGCCAATCGTGTGCCACTCATGTATCAACAAGGTGGGTGCTTACTGACAAAAGCGATTGAAAGTGTTGATTGGCGCCAGTACGGACTTGAACAGGCAGGTGGAAAAGGAGTCCCAAAGGGACCTGCAGCCATTTTAGTTCACCTAGCAAGTACCAATGTCCAATTCACATCTGAAGCAAAAGAAGCACTCGCTGACAACGGCGAAGTCATGGAAGAAGCTCGAAAGGCTATGCTCGAAATGGGCCGAGGTTTACGAAAGCATCTTGAAAAGAAGAAAAAGATGGCCAAAACAAAGGAAAAGTTCGAACTTATCAATGACATTCTTCCTGCAATTGCTGAGAAATCTGCGCATATCCTAGACCGCCCAGTACCGGAACTTGCAGGTTCAATAACAAAAATTATGTCCGCTGTGATTTGTGAATCTACAACTGTTTGGAACAAAGAAACCAAACAAACTGATATCGAAATTAAGCTCTTCAATTACACCAGTCGAGTTCGAGCATATACGATCTTGGCAACATGGCCTGAAAAGGCAGGTGCTAAAATAATCGGAAATAAAACTGGTGGACGAAAAGAAGCACTCGGAGTTTGGGCGTGGAAACTCGATGCTTTACAGCCCGGAGAACAAGTCAAAATCAATTACAGCCTCACTGGTTTAGAGCGAGGCGATTGGACGGAGACCGAGATTTTATTCCGCGGTTCACAAGATGTTATCGGAGCAACGAAGATGGACGAAAAATTCCTTGAAGAAATACGAAGGCAAGAGAAATTACAATCGGAAGAGGCAGTTGTTGAGGACTCTTCCGCCTCTGGGGAGATTGCTCAAGAGGCAATTCCTGAACCGATTGTTGCTGCACCAGAAGGACAGCGGACTCTGTTTGGAGGTGATGCATGATGTCTCGAATGCATTCTCCTGAAGAAACCAAAGCCGCAATGCATGAAGTCGTTGCAGAGATGTACGACCGAATTGTCAAAGGTGAACCACCGACAATGACCTTGCCGGTGCGAACAAAAACCAACATTGGTTTTGATCAAAAACTTGGGGTCTACAAATACGGAAAAAAGAAGTCTGTCCGAGATGCAACGAGCCTTGGTTCTGCTAAACAACTGCTGCGCGCTTTGCACGTAGTGGAATTTATCGAAGAAATGCTCGATGCTGGTAAATCCTCAACACTTAGGGAAATGTACTACATTTCTGAAGCATGGGGATTGGGCAAATTTGGCAGTCAAAATGAATCGAACAACCTCGCCGAAGACTTGGAAATTGTCACAAAATGTTTGCGTGAAGACTTCAAACTGCGCCCTGAAGAAGATGGCGCTCGGATGATAGGAAATCTCACACTACGAGAAAGAAACCGCAGAGGCGAGTGGATGCGAATCAATGCGCGAGACGATGTCGGGGATTCAGGATACGGCGTCCCTTACAATGTAGAACTTGAGAAAATTGAACTCTTGGAACACGACATTGATTTCATCATGGCAATCGAAACCGGTGGTATGTTTGACCGATTGATTGAAAACGGCTTCGATGAGGATTTCAGATGCGGACTCCTGCACCTAAAAGGTCAACCTGCACGTTCAACTCGCAGAATAATGAAGAGGATGAGTGAAGAATGGGACCTTCCGGTTGTCGTTTTCCTTGACGGCGACCCATGGTCGTTCCGTATTTTTGCTTCGATTGCTTACGGCGCAATCAAAACTGCTCATATCTCCGAATATCTTGCTACTCCATCTGCCACATATTTGGGGATCACTGCTGACGATATTGTTGCCTACGATTTACCAAGCGATGATTTATCGAAAAAAGATATTGAAGCACTGAATGCCGAACTTTCAGACCCTCGATTTGCAGACAGTTGGTGGCAAGAACAAATCAATATGATGTTGGAACTGGGCAAAAAAGCTGAACAACAATCACTAGCAAAGTACGGTCTAGATTTCGTTACTGAGACCTATCTGCCCGAAAAATTGAATGAGCTAGGACTGGCTTGATTCGCGCAAGCATTCATTGAGGATGAACGGCAGGAATGCCCATGGCAGGAGTGGGGCCGCAACAATCGCCTTGGGCTCTTCGCCTAGCGATTATTGGCACCCTCATGCTCATAACTGGCGGTTTGGTACTCAGTAGCCAAGACGGTGCTATTGATTCAATATACGATCCAAGGGAGCGCGCAATAGCAGAGATTACCGCTGGAGACTCCCAACTGTTGGAAATTGTCAGCGATGGATGTTATTACGTCATAGTTGAGGCAAAGGTGTCTGGAGTGGATGCTACTCTGAAACCAATTGAAGGTTCAGCTGCATCAAATGAGGAATTTGAATCAAGTAAATGTTTAACAGATTGGACGCCTATGGCTTCTGACGGTACAACTTTCCTGATTGTCAAGGAATGGGTTGTCGACAAGGACGGTGAAGCTATGCTCGCCACGACGTGTTCGAATGAAGACTGCGATAATGCAGATGTGTGGATTGTAAGCCCAGACGGTTGGGAGATGGATTTCTTTGACTCAACAGGCCTCGTCTTTGGATGCGGGATCTGCTGCACAGGGCTTATCGTGCTACCTGTGGCCGCCGTGGTGCGTTATTGGTCTCGTGCGAATTCTGTTCAAGGCTCAGTGACATTCATTGGCCCTAACCAAACCATCACGCAACCTTTCCAAAATCAAGAAGAAATCATCGCTGCAATTCAGCAGCATCGTATGCAACAAAATCCGAACGATGAATCGCTAGAACAAGAAGAGCAAGACGGTTTTGTTGATGGTTCGAAAGATGTCATGCAAGGACGGTTGTTGACCACTGAACAAGTCTTTGGCTTAATGAGGGGAGAGATTGATATCGAACCTCAACAGAAAGTGCAGGAC
>JASLVU010000057.1 GCA_030741225.1 Candidatus Poseidoniaceae archaeon
GTCGACTCATTCATTGGGCTTCCTACACTCCTAAATTATAGAAGAGTTTGGTCACTGCTCATCGTTTCAGAGCAGTATTTGAGCCATTGCTGGATTTGCAGACCTTCATATACTGTGACATACACGGAGGTATGTAACCGATGGTTCAGTAGTGGAAAAGGTGCTCGTATGGCCGATAAAGATGATTTTGAAGAAAAATTGCTCGAACAACTGACTGAAATGTTCCGTAACATGGGCATGAATCTCGGTAAAGAACAGATTCGAGCACTCATGGAACAATTCCGTTCTCAGTTTGAAAATCTTGGACTTGATGCAGAAAAAATCGCACGTGGAGATGTTAATTTCAACTTTGATTTGTCTCAACTCGGAAAGATGTTTGAGAAAGGAAAATCGATTGAGGACATTCTACAGAACTTTGGAGTCGATATTCAGGTTGATGCACAACCTATCGAAGTCGACACACCTGATATATCGGCAGATGAAAATGAACTTTACAAGTTGCCAGCCGATGATGTCTATTTGGACGGCTGGAACATGTCGGTTACCATTGATTTCACTCTTAAGGGTGAATTCGAAGAAAACGATGTCGAGATGTCCCTCATCCGTGGTGGGGAACAACTCGAAATAATGAAGACGACACAAACCTCGCCACTCGCACGGGTTGAATTACCTCATCCTTGCGATGATGTGGTCGAGTGGAGTCTCAACAATGGAATTTTGGACGTCACTCTCAAACTCACTCCACAAGGTTCTGCATTGCCAGCACCCGAGGGTGATGAAGACGAAGATAATGACGATGAAACTCCTGGTTTTTCAGATGTTAGCATTGATGTCGGAGACGACAAAGACGACGATGATGACGGTGGAATCCCAATCTTTTGAAGTATGGAAGTGAAAAAATGAGCAAAGTAATAGGAATAGATCTAGGAACAACAAACAGCTGTGTAGCAACAATCGAGAACGGTGAACCGGTCGTGATTGCAAACGCAGAAGGCGCACGAACAACACCATCTGTCGTAGCATTTGCTAAAGACGGCAGTGAGAGAATGATTGGTGTAACTGCAAAACGACAGGCAGTAACCAACACCGAGCGGACTCTTTTGTCAGTCAAGCGACACATGGGGACCGATTGGAAGACCACTGTCGACGGAACGGATTACACTCCTCAGGAAATATCGGCTTTTATTCTGCAGAAATTAAAGGCAGACGCCGAGGCATATCTTGGTCATGAGGTTAAACAAGCGGTGATTACATGTCCTGCTTATTTTACCGACGCACAACGAACCGCAACCAAAGATGCTGGAAGAATAGCTGGTCTTGAAGTCCTAAGAATCATCAACGAACCTACTGCAGCAGCCCTTGCTTACGGCGTTGACAAAGGCGAAGACCAAACCATCCTTGTTTACGACTTGGGTGGCGGAACATTTGACGTCTCGGTTCTCGAAATCTACCAGGTTGACGGACAACCGCAAATCGAAGTCAAGGCAACCGCAGGTAACAACAAACTTGGTGGCGATGATTTTGACGATCAAGTCATCGATTGGATGGTTGCTGAATTCAAGCGTGACACAGGCATCGACTTGTCAAAAGATGTCCAAGCAATGTCGCGCCTCAAGGAGGCTGCTGAGAAAGCGAAGATTGAACTCTCGGGCACACAACAAACCCAAATCAATCTACCTTTCATCACCATGCGAGACGGTCAGCCAGAACACATGGACATGACGCTCAGTCGAGCGAAATTTGAAGACCTTATCTCAAAACACATCGAAGCTACAATGGGACCTACCCGTCAGGCAATGAAGGATGCTGGTGTCAAGAAGGGCGATGTCGACAAGGTCATCCTTGTTGGAGGTTCAACCCGTGTTCCAGCTGTCCAAGAGGCGGTAGAGAAGGAAGCAGGTAAGGCGCCGTACAAGGGAATCAATCCTGATGAAGCTGTTGCAATGGGAGCGGCTCTTCAAGCCGGAATCATTTCTGGAGATGAAGGCGTATCGGATATTCTTCTGCTTGATGTCACTCCGCTAACACTCGGAATTGAAACACTGGGTGGCGTAATGACGACCATGATTGAGCGTAACACGACCATTCCTGCTCGCCGTTCAGAAATCTACTCGACTGCAGCGGACAATCAGCCAGCAGTGACCATTCATGTCCTTCAGGGTGAGCGTAACTTTGCCAAAGACAACGTTACGCTTGGTGAATTTACGTTGATGGGTATTCCAGCCGCACCTCGTGGTACGCCTCAAATCGAAGTCACCTTCGATATAGATGCGAACGGAATTGTTAATGTGAGTGCTAAAGACATGGGAACCGGAAAAGAGCAGTCTGTGAAAATTGAGTCTCAAACATCTCTTACCGAAGACGAGATTCAAGCAAAGATAAGCGAAGCAGAGAAATTTGCTGAAGAAGACCAACTTCGCAAAGCAAAGGTTGAGTTGAGAAATATGGCAGACCAAGTCGTCTATCAGACCCGCAGAACTCTTGATGAATCCGCTGACAAACTCGATGATGCAGATGTTGATCCCGTAAAGGAACACCTCGATGCTCTTGAAAAGATGGTTCAAGATGATGATGGCAAGCCACTTGACATTGATTCAATCGATGACGCAGCGATACAAGCTAAAGTAAAGGAAGTCGAGGAAGCGATGCATGCTGTTTCCGCAAAACTCTACGAAGCCGCTGCTGCTGAGATGGCAGAACAAGACGGCTCGAGCGAGGATGGAGACATCGATGTCGGCGGCGATGATGTCGTCGATGCTGACTTTGAAGTCGTTGAAGACGACGAAGACTGAGACAACTGCTTGCATAGTTGACCTTATGTCGATGAGTACGGTGGCCGTGCTATGAGCGATGCTCCTCTTCTCAAGGACACCGAACGAACAACAGGTCGTAGCGCTCTACAGAACAACATTCAGGCAGCGATGGCTCTTGCTGGCGCAGTACGCTCAACCTTGGGCCCCCGTGGACTTGACAAGTTGTTGATTGACGACGATGGACGAACCTTGGTTACAAACGATGGAGTAACCGTCCTTGAATCTGCGAAAGTTGAACATCCTGTCGCTCGAATGATGATTAATGCATCATCTGTCCAGGACAAAATTGCCAGAGACGGAACTACATCCACCGTTCTGCTTTCAGCAGAAATGTTGCAAAATGCTTGGCATTTGGTTACTCAAGACGTTCATCCCGCAGTCATAGCGCGAGGTTTTCGCATGGCTGAAACCTATGTCCATGAGGTTCTCGATAAGTTAACTATTGAATCAAAGAAGGAGCATCGTTTGTTGGCAACCCGTACTTCACTTGCAGGAAAAGGCCATCATTCCATGCAGGTTTTGCTTTCTCAACTTGCAGTTGAGGCTGCTGAGGCCATTCATGTTCCATCTCCTGATGGAAATATCGCAGACCCAACTCGAGTCAAGATTTTGCCTCAATCAGGCGGCAGCATCAACGATACACGATTGGTAACCGGTTTGGTGTTGGCCAAAAACCGAATCCATGAGGACATGCCTCGGAATGTTGGTGCAGGAAAGATTTTGCTGGTAGATGGAGGCATTGAACGGCGTTCAATGAACAGCGACATGAATCTCAAGGTGACCTCGCCAGGAGTCTTGGAAAGTTTCCGTGCGAAAGAAGTGGAGTTGCTCATCGAACAGGTCGAACATGTGAAATCGTTAGGAATCAAGTTACTTGCGTGTAAGGAAGGAATTGATGATGAAGCAAGAATTCTTCTTGCAGAATCAGGAATTCAAGCGTTTCGACGAGTTGCTCGTTCTGATTTGGATTTACTTGCTCGAGGCTGTGGCGCAATCCTCGTCTCTGAAGTGAAGCGTGCTCAAGCATCGGACCTTGGAGCATTTATCTCCAGCAAGAACGAGAAGTGGGCCGGAGTCGCCCATTGGATTGTTGAAACCGAGGAAGGTGGCGCTACGTTAATCGCCTGTGGCAGTACCGAAACAGTGGTCGGTGAAGTTGAGCGATGCTTTGCTGATGCATTGGGGGTCGCTTGCAGAATGATCGAAGACAACCGTTTGCTCGCTGGTGGTGGCGCTACGCATGTGGCACTGGCCCGTAAGTTGCGTCGTTATGCTGAATCGATTCCTGGAAGGGAACAACTTGGCGCTGAGGCATTTGCGGATGCTCTTGAAGTCATCCCTCGGGTATTGGCAGAGAATTCAGGACTCGATCCTATTGATACGTTGCTTCAATTGGTAGCAGAGCAAGTCAACGGGGGCGCTCAATCGCACCACCTTGGTCTTGATGTCGTTGAAAGGAAGCCTGTAAATGCTGTAGAAAAAGGTGTTCTTGAACCGTATTTGATCACCAGGCAATCGATTGCAGGTGCTACCGAAGCCGCAATCTCGATTCTTCGTATCGACGATGTACTTTGGGCAAAACAAGACCCATCGATGCCTGAAACTCCCGAAATGGAATGAGTATTCAAATCACAATATACCCCTATATATCGGGTGATTGATTCAAATAGTGGGTTCGGAGAAAGACGTTATGATGGGAACCGATGGTCAAACCTGTGTTGGGATAGATGATATTGCGATTCATTTCCCTAGATTGTACATGGACATGAAGGATTTCGCCGAATTGCGAGGTGCTGATTTTGGTAAATTGAACAAAGGTCTAGGACTTGAAGCAATGGCTATTCCTGATGTGCATGAAGACACAGCTACAATGGGTGCCATGGCGGTTATGCGTATCATTGACCGCAATGGATTGGACCCGAACAACATCGGGCGAATGTACCTCGGAACCGAATCTGCCTTGGACGGTGCAAAACCCACTGCAACCTACATCGTCGATATGTTGACTCAACGCTACCAAGACCGATATGGAGAAGATTGCTTCCGCAATTGCGATGTTGTTGACATGACATTCGCATGCATCGGTGCTGTCGATGCTCTTCACACGACTCTTGACTGGGTTGCTCGCTCAACAGAAACTGATGAGCGTACAGGTATCGTTATTTTCTCTGATAATGCAAAATATGCTCTAGAATCTTCTGGAGAATACACGCAAGGTGCGGGCGGTGGAGCGCTCTTGATTCGACGAAACCCACGGCTCCTTGAGATTCCGGATTGTATCGGTGTCTCAACCACTCCTGTTCATGATTTCTTCAAACCTCGTCGTGAAGTAAGTATCCGTTCGGTCATTTCAAATGTCCTTCAACTCGCTCAGGAGACCGGTCAGACAATGAAAAAGGGTCTCATTGAGCGCATGATTCGCCACCTTCCTGAGTCGACTGTTCGCAAACTGGGAATTTTCGCTCACGGTGAAGAAAAAGTCAGTGTCCACCGTGACGATCCAATTTTCGATGGACAATTCTCGAACCGCTGTTATCAGGCTGCAGTTCGTCAAGCATTCCACAATTTTGCTGAGAAGGCACAAAAACAGAACCGTTACAATCATGAAACTGATGAGCGTTTAACAGAGCAATGGGCACGAATCATCATGCATTTGCCTTATGCCTTCCAAGCGAAGCGAATGTTCCCTGATATTTTCCGTCATGACAGAGTTGGGACCGAAATGTGGGAATCTATTGCTGAGCAACTCGGTCCAATGCCGGAAGACCACAATTCAGAAGATCCTCAGATTATCGAGATATGGGAGAAAGCCATGGATGGATACAGAAGAGCTATTTCGAAGACGCCAGAATATATCGAATTCCATGCCAGTCGCATCGAAAAGGGTCAGCGAGCAAGTAGCCTCATTGGCAATCAGTACACAGGTTCAATTTTCCTTGCACTGATGTCAACCTTTGAATCTGATTTGGAAGAAAACAGTAATTTGGATAACATGTTGTTTGGTCTATGCGGTTACGGTTCAGGTGCCAAAGCCAAAGTGTTTGAGGGTAAAGTGAGCCCACGATGGCGAGAAGTTGTCTCTCGATGGCATTTGTTTGAGAGGTTAGCAGGACGTGTCGCCATTGATCATATCACGTATGAAAATCTCCACAAGGGTCTGCAAGATGCGAGTGTTGTCACGCCTGAAGGTGAGTTCGCTCTCGTCGAAATCGGTGATGAAGGTGTAGACGAAGGTGCTCGACGCTACAAATGGGTTGGCATCAAAGGTTGAAATCGGTTGTGACAATTTCCCATCTTCGGATTGAATCCCAATCAGGATTATTTCTTTTTGAGATTGGTAATCATTTCATCCACGATTCGGTCAAGATCGAATCTTGGGCTCCATCCCCATTCATCACTCGCAACGGTGTCTTCAATTTCATCGGGCCATGAATCAGCATATTTTTGTCGGATATCTGGATGAAAAGAACATGTGAAATCAGGTAAATGCCGTTGAATACTTGTCACCAATTCTCGAGCAGTAAATGAGCATCCAGCGATGTTATATCCTCCTCTCGATTCACTGAGCTTATCGAATGGGACATCCATCAATTCGATTGTGGCCCGAATTGCATCATCCATGTACATCATTGGCAATTTTGTATCTTCACGAACAAAGCATTCGTAATGCCCGTTTTCAAGAGCATTGTGGAAAATCTCCACTGCATAATCTGTCGTTCCTCCACCAGCGGGCGCTTTGTATGAAATGAGTCCAGGGTAGCGAATCCCTCGCATATCAATCCCGGAGGTAAGTGCTAATTGCTCCCCAACGACCTTCGTTTTTCCGTACACTGTTGTGGGATTTAATGGGGTTTTTTGTGGAGCAATTTTTGGGCAGTCAGGTCCAAAAACGGCAATGGATGAAGGAGAAAATAAGCGTGCATTGTTCTCTTTCGCCGCTGCAATCACGTTTTCCAATCCCACGACATTGATGTTCCAACACAATTCCGGATTTCTTTCCCCAGTCGCAGAGAGTAAGGCCGCTAAATGATAGATTTCGGTTATTTCTTGTTCGACCACCAATGTATTGATTGCTTTTTTATCCATTACATCGAGAATTTGGCATCCTTCTGCTTTTCGGATGTCGGTAGCTATAACAGCCTCGTAACCGTATTTTTGTCTCAGTTCTTCAACCAATTCTGTGCCTATTTGGCCCAGTGCTCCGGTTACTAGGACTCGTCCAGTTGGTCGGTCCATAAACACAGACATGGAACTCACCATTTGATTCTTCTCTCAATTCGTCATGGTCTCGATAATGAGTTTTGAGGGGTATGTTGATAGGGGAGGCGCGACGGCCTAAAATCCCGTTGATGTGCATGAAGTACGTTGTTGTCAGCGGAGGAGTACTTTCCGGATTGGGGAAAGGTGTCACTGCCAGCAGCATAGGCGTTCTCTTGAAAAGCGCTGGACTGAGAGTCACCTCGTTGAAAATAGATCCTTATCTTAACAGTGATGCAGGGACAATGTCACCGTTTGAACACGGTGAAGTTTTTGTTTTGGATGACGGTGGCGAGGTTGATTTGGACCTCGGGAATTACGAACGATTTTTGGATATTAATTTGGGGCGCGACAACAACGTTACCACCGGGAAAATTTACTCCAAAGTTATCGAAGCAGAACGTCGTGGCGATTATCTTGGAAAGACTGTTCAAGTCATTCCGCATGTAACCGGAGCTGTTCAAGACTGGCTTGAGGAAGTCGCTCATCGGCCCGCAGATGGTATAGACGAGGCTCCAGATGCTTGTATAATCGAGTTGGGAGGCACTGTCGGTGACATTGAATCGGCACCTTATATCGAGGCATTACGTCAGTTTCAGTTTCGTGTAGGTCGTGAAAACATTACTTTCGTTCATGTCTCTTTAGTTCCCGTAATGGGCCCAGTTGGTGAACAGAAAACAAAGCCAACTCAACATACAGTGAAGGAATTACGTGGCCTAGGCATTACTCCAGATATTCTCGTTTGTCGTTCCTCATCTCCATTGAATAGCGAAACACGAGAAAAACTCGCTGCCTTCTGTCATGTTTCACCCAATGCAGTCATGTCGACCCATGATGTACCAAATATCTACCACGTACCTCTCATGCTTCACAAGCAAGGTTTGTGCGATATTCTTGATATTGACTGCGAGGCAACATCGTTGTTGGAAGAATGGAAATTCATGGCCCATCATCTTGACACATTGACTGAAGAGGTTCACATTGCGATGGTAGGAAAATACACTGATTTGTCAGATGCGTATCTTTCTGTCATCAAAAGTTTGCAACATGCAGCAATGGCGGTTGACCGGAAATTAATCATCAACTGGATTGAAGCGAGTCATCTTGAATCCGATTGGGAGGACTCCAGTGAACGAGATGCTGCATGGGAATTACTCAAACAATCTTCGGGGATTCTTGTTCCAGGTGGTTTTGGTGATCGAGGGGTTGAAGGCAAGATTTTGGCTGCTGAACATGCTCGAACCACATCGACTCCTTACCTCGGTATTTGTTTGGGGTTGCAAGTTGCTGTAATCGAATTCTGCCGTAATGTACTCGGATTCAAGGAATCGAATTCAACCGAATTTGATGAGAACTGCAAGAACCCAGCTGTCGTGTTTATGCCTGAGATTTCCAAAACTCACTTGGGCGGTACAATGCGTCTAGGTAGCCGTCCCACACTATGGCAGGTGGATTCCTGCATCATTAGAGACCTCTATGGAGAAGGTGATTCCGTGGATGAACGGCATCGTCATCGATACGAAGTGAACCCCGACATGATTGAATCCATCGAAGCAGCAGGACTCAAATTTGTTGGCAAAGACGAAACGGGGCAACGCTGTGAAATTTTCGAACTCGAAGGTCATCCTTACTTTGTTGGAGTACAGTATCACCCCGAGTTTAAGAGCCGACCGGGTCGTCCAAGCCCTCCTTTCCTTGGCTTGCTACGAGCGGCAACAGGGCAACTGTAATCACGATTCTTCAACTCGAATCAAACGCGTGGTTCGGAAACCTTGCAATATTTTCATGAATCGCTTTACTTGGAATACTTGATCGAGTTCCACATCTCCTGTATCGATTCGAATGGCGTTTAGACCGATTAATTTTGCCGGAGTTGCAACCCCCAAAATGTTGTCAACACCAATCATTCGCAGTACATCAGGTGAAAGTTGAAGATTGCCTCGGCCGATAAGGAAACCTTGCCCTCCCATTGGAGAAAGGAGGAGAAGTCGCTGACGCTCGACGCCGTTCTCATCTTTGTGAGTAGAGAGGACATCAAGCAGTTGTTGTTCGTTCAAGTCAGTGTGCAATTCACGCTTTCCATCGATAAGCGGCCCTAAAATATCGATTCCGAGGAGCGTAAGTTCATGTCCACAGAATTCCCCCATTCGACGCAGAGTTCCGCCACTTCCCCAGACAATCATGAGGTCATCATCGGAGGAGAGGAGCGATTTTACATGTTGAGCTAAACCTTCGATTGTATCTGCCTCACTGGTTCTTTCGACTTGTTCCTTGGCCCCTTGCATAAATCGAGGGCTGGAAGGGGTCCAAGCCTCACCGTACATTCGTACTTTCCAAACCCCCTCTTGGTATATTTCTTCATCGAGGTCCATTACTTCTGTAATCGCACAACGTAAATCACCAATCATGAAGGCCAGTGCAACTTCTGCAGCAGCCTTCGGTGTAGTAGCGAAGCAACCGGAATGCATTTTCACTCCACCAGGGACTCCAATAAGTGGAATTTCCTTTGCTTTGTCACCAATTTTCTCAAGCGTATTAGCGATGTCTCGAGTCGTTCCATCACCTCCAGCATAGAGGATGACTTCTACATCTGCGTCGATAAGTGCTGTGACCAATTCTTCGGTTTCATT
>JASLVU010000058.1 GCA_030741225.1 Candidatus Poseidoniaceae archaeon
CCATCAGTGCCACAGTGAATGCACAAAATGCTCCATTGACATTCGACAATCAGCAATTGACAATAAACGACCTTGGTGCTGTGGTCGTGGACACGATGAACCTCACCAGTGGAGAGTACATTCTGACCATTACGGGCACTCAAGATGGACGAGAACGCTCGGTTACCGTTCCATTCACGGTTGACAACACACCCGACTTTGAAATCCAAACAATGGATCCGTGGATTGTACTGCCCGGAGGCGTTCCGTGGGTTGTACCGACCCCCATATTCATTGAACCAGTGAACGGTTTTGGTGCTGATGTCAGCCTCTCTGCAGTTGTTCCTGATGGTGTGACGGCTGAACTCGACTTTGCCCAAGGCAAAGCGCCTTTCATGGCAGTTATAACGCTCACAATTGCTGATAATCTAAGCGAGGGAGATTACACCGTACTCATTTCAGGTACATCTGGAGATACTATGCGCTCTGACGAAATTACCTTTACCATCACCTCATTGCCCGAATTCTCTCTCGAAATCGACGACCGCGAACAACTCCTCACAGAAGGAGAGATGTCCATTTCAGGAGCTATCGATGCCCACAATGGACTTGATTTGAGCGCGGGTGGCATGCTTGATATTATCATTGAACCCTACAATCAGGCGCTTCTTGACAGTGCCGTGATTACATGGGGCGATATCGATGCCAATGGCGACCTCATCTTCTCAGTCTCCTTTGATATTGACGAGGAAATACCGCTTCATGAATACACCATTCAATTGAATGTCGTAACGCTCGACGGTGGTATTGCTCATGCTGCATCGGTGGCATTCGTGACCGAATCCTCGACTTTAGATGGTACAGCACTTGCTGCAGATAATTCTGTAATTGTCACTGGTAATACCAGTCAGCACGACGGTACGGATGAAGCAGCAGAAAAGATTGCCAACGGCGAAGAAGTAAAGGATGATTCAACCAACGATGATTCTAGCAAGTCTGAATCATCCAGTGACTCAACATCTTCGAACACTCCACTCATTATTGGCTCGACTGTTGCTGTACTCGGTATTGTGGCCGGAGTTGTCGTTGTTTTGTTACGCCAAAGAGACGGCGACAGCGAGAAGATGCTTACCCAACAACAGTGGGACCAAGCCGGTATGCAAACCATGCAACAACCTGCGCAGTCGTTCCAACAAATGCAACCTGCACAAACAATGCAGCATCCACAAGCAATGCAACCAGTACAGCCCGTTCAACAAGCACAGCCTATGCAGCCTGCTCAAGCAACACCAGCACCAATGGCTACAGCACCTCCACCACCTGCTCAACCAACATCTGTAGCGGATTACACAGGCTTACCTCCCGGGGGAACTTACGACCAGTCGACTGGCCAAACGGTCTACATTCAACCCGATGGTGTGCGTTGGCAAATGATGCCGGACAACAGTTTCAATCGTCTTTGAGTCCGCATTCATGTGGTGTGCGTATCGGACGTTTCTTAGCGTCTCAAAACCGCAGTTAGGGCAAAAAATACGGTGAAAACAACCATCATTTCGAGAACGACATCGTAGTAGAATGCAAGGAAACCACTTATCAAGAAACTGGGAATTGAGAATCCGAGAAGTCTTTTCCAAGTTAGGAGGCCTTTAGGTGGCTCCTCAAGGTAAGGTGAGCCAGGCAAACGACCACCTCAAGAACGAATGGCTTGGACCACAATTTCAACGAGCGCATCAGCAGGTAGCGCGTCAACAGCAAAAGCCGCTCGAGCAGGTTTGACTTCAATCGATTCGACCCATGCACCATAGACGACGTTCATTGGTGCGTAGAAGTCCATTGACTTGAGGAGCACTTGTGCAAACACGACATCGTGTTTTGAAGAACCTGCTTCACCAAGCAGCGCATCGATTTTATCCAGAGCACCTTGAGTTTGAACTTCGATGGTGTCGCCTGAGTCAACATCGATTTGACCGGAAAGCCAGATGGTGTTTCCAACAACGACTCCAGGAGAGTATGGGGCGTATTTTTTCGTGCCGGGCGGATCTATGCGTTGCTTTTCCATGACGCTGCGGGGTCGAATCGCCCCATCAACTTCGCGCATCGAAGCGATGCATTGAGGGTGTGTTCTCAACTGCAAGGTGTATGCGCACCTGTTGGGTTCTGGACCATCCTGCGCATGTTCGCCTCCTTGCCCCATTTCTTCGAGCAGGCCAAAGCGATGATGTCATCATTGCAACCCAGCGTAAAGAGGTGGAGAATTTACTGCAACAAGGCGACGGCCACTTGCCTCGTCGACAGACCCACTGGGTTGAACGACCTGTAGGCAAGAATCGTCGTAAGAAAGCGTTGCTTCGTTGGTCTTCAAGTCATCGCTTCTTGCGACAATGCAACCAATCGAGAGAACCGATTCGCCGCATTGTATCAATCGGTGCTCCGCTTGAATTGATGGCGTGGAAGTCGCCGTTTTTGCGGAGGAGACTGAAATCAATTGAGCAACGATGGTACATTACCGACACTGAAGTGAACCATACAGCGCACTCACTCGCCTGTAAGGCTGCAACCGATGTTGTCCTTCCTACGCATTGGCGAGAAGAACTGGATAACGGTTTTGCGCAATCCCTCAAATCCGTCTCTCTTCATCGACTTGATGGTTTACATGGTCATGTACACTTACGTCCTAGCCGGCGGCCTGCCAAAGTGAGCAATCCACCTCGGATACTGGTTCGTCGTCTGAAGGGAGGCGGTATTCACGATGAAGATGAACTGATTGATTTTCCCGACGAGGTATTGGATGGTCTTCTCATCACATCTGCGGATGAAAATGAATTCATGGGAGATGCATGGTCTCTTGACAGGGAAATTGCAGCACATGATGGAGTCATTACCCAGTCGGTCACTCTTGCCAGTGAAGCAGTACTTCTGGGAACGCCAACTTTACTTGTTTCAAAAGCAGAACGAGGATTTCTTGACCGTTTGCAATCCGACGGCCATCCTTTGTTTCGATGGAAAAAAGAGTGCGAGGGAGTTGAATGGAAAAATTTGCAAGCACAATTCCTAACTGGGATTCATTTGACAGAGGCTCTTGAGCCTGAAGAATGGCCAAACTCGCGCAGGCAACTTGCGAATCTGCTTGGTAGCGAACTTATTGATTGAGCCAATTCTGTAAAATCGTAAAGTGGTCACCAGCAAATTCAACTTTTCCGGAGAGCAACTCCTCAATAGGCCAAAAGCGAGCATCCTCTGCGTCGTCACCAGCAACAGGTCGCTGTTGTTCATCGACGTGCACTTCATAGACGATGCTAACGATGTGTTTGCGAGGGTCCCGTTTTGGGTCGCCCATGACCATCAAAACCTTTGGATTCGTACCGTCCAGTCCAGTCTCTTCCTTGAGCTCTCGAACAGCGGCATGGGCAGGGTCTTCATCACGTTCAACAAACCCGCCAGGAAATGCCCAAGCGCCCTTCATAGGAGGAAATTTACGCTGTATCAAGAGTACTTCATCGCCTCGTCGAACAGCGGAATCAGCAGCCAAAGCAGGATTGAGCCAGCCGTTGCATTCGTCACATACAACCATCATTTCACTCTCCGAAACGCCTTCGGCGTTCTTGGAATGTACGTATAGCTTTGAACAGGTCTTTCTTTTGGAACGAAGGCCAGAAAACATCCGAAAAGTACAGTTCTGAATAGGCCATTTGCCAGAGTAAAAAGTTGGAAATACGTTCTTCTCCACTTGTTCGAATGACCAAGTCGGGGTCAGGCATATCTCCAGTATACAATCGCTGTGAGACTGCTTTTTGATCGATGTCTTCAAGTTTTAATTCACCCGAAGCATGTTCGGAAGCCAACGAACGAATTGCATCAATCATCTCTTCACGACTACCGTATGCAAGACAAACCGTGAACACAAATTTATCGTAATCTGCAGTCTTCTTCTCCGCATAATCGATGGCATCGTTGACCAATTTAGGAAGCAATTCTCGTCGACCAATTATCTGAACCCGAACTTGATTGTCATGAATCCGAGGGTCATCGGCAATTTCTCTCAAGCCTTCATTGTACAAATTGAACAGCACCTTCAATTCATTTTCAGGGCGGTTCAAATTCTCAGTCGAGAGTGCGTAGACAGTTAACCAAGGGATGCCAATTTCAAGAGTCCAATCAAGCACTTTTTCCAACTTCTCTTTTCCAATACGATGTCCGATTCCGGTTGCAATATTGCTCTTCCAAGCAAAACGGCGATTACCGTCCATAATAATGGCGAGGTGTTGGACTTTGACAGGATGATCTAGGACCTCTTTCAGGAGTTTTGACTCGACGGCCTGTCCGAGTACATCCCCCATCCGTTCAGAGATACCCATTACTCCGCCTCCGTGTTGGCGTAGCATCCATGAGGTATGATGTCATCCCCTCCTCAAACTCAGATTTGAGGGCGAGATTTGAGAACCTCTACCCGCTCGGATATCCATGGACGAGTCTGCATGGTGGCCTGAAGGCATTGCGCAATCGACCATCGATGAGGCCAATTTGGAAGGTGAACTTCGAACATCATTTGGCCGTACCACAACTTGGGATTTCAAGCCTTTTTTGTCAGCGAGTGCATGGCAGGAAGCGCCTGAGAAAGGGATTGTTTGGGGCCAGTGGATTTCAGAAATTTCTGATGTCGAGATTTTGTCCTCTTCTTCAAGCGGGATTGTGGTTGTTCTCAATGAGAGGTTTCAAGCCGACATACAACCTTTTGGCGTTGGAGACGATGTCTCTCGCTTATCGAGATACGGGCCGTGGAAAGAAGTGTTGCAAAACCAATCGATTCATCTGCCTATAGGTGGTTGGACAGTCGATGGTCATGACCGAGTGCTGATTTATCCACGCCATGCAATAACCTCCGCAACCAACAACGAAGAGCAGGTTCTTGCCATGGTCAAGCACTTTGGTGCAATCCACAGTTCACTGGCAACCTTTGAAACCCCCAATACTGAACGACGATGGAACGATCGGTTGAAATCGATGGAAGATGAATTGAAAACCAAAACAATGTGGCGCGCACCGCATTCATCTTCTACAGTAGGGCTCCCCCGTTTGCATCTGTCCCTCGAACGACTTGTTGATGTGGACGGTGTCACAAAATTCGTACCTCTCAGTCGTTCGTTGGCAGAACATCTGTTGTGTCAAAATGACCGTCTACCGTCACTTGCAAGTTTGATGATTCTTGAACGACAATGGTCGGCTGGAAAACCGCTCAGTGAAGAGCAAAGGCGTCTTTTGCTTGAGACATGGAGTCGTTCATGTCCTTCCAAATGGTCCTCGCCCCCGGCATTGTCGACTGTACGGGGTGGTGCTTGGGTATGGCGCTATCATGCGGCACTTCTGGAATTAGCACAAGCTACAGCATTTGCAGACGAGAGTACTGTCGAGCGTTGCAAGGCATGGTTGCACGATGTCTCTCGTTTGCAAGCACATCTGGGTACTTTACGTATGTGGAAGTCCGGCCAGTGGGTCGGTGCAACGAGCTTGATAGTTGCCTTTTTTTCATCGAGAATGGAGACACTTTCAACGACACAAAGTCTTCTTTTGGCCGCATTGGGTGGCGTCATTATTTTTGCTTCAAACGCAATCTATCGAATGAAAGATCCAAAGCCGTACTAGGAATTCAACATCATTCGCGCATCAAAGAACTTGAGGTTCTTTTCCTTGGCCAGTTGCATAATTCCAAGCAGGAATTTTTCTTTCGCTTCGCGTTCCGGAGCGCCTCCTGCAACATCCCAATACAAGTTCAATGAGAGGTCAAGGGATTGAGCGGAGAGCGTCGTGACTTGGCACCATGAATTCTCGTGTTTGACAGTGACTTCCGAGGCCGTAATCAGTTCCATTACTCCGTCGCAGAACGAAGCGACGTCATCGGGGTCAGAATTGAGGTCAAGGTGCAGAAGCGATTGCCATCTTCGCCAACGTCGCTTGCCAAAATTCTCGATAGGTGTGTTGACCAAGTTGGCGTTCGGAACGGTTACTACCGTGTCGGCAGCGGTTCGAATCAGTGTGGTCCGAAGGCTAATTTCCATGACTTCACCTTCGACTGAGTCGATGATGACCCAGTCGCCGACCTTGAACGGCCGGTCAAGAAGCACCGTCGTTGCACCAAATAAATTGGAAATAGTGTCTTTTGCAGCCAGTGCCAAAGCCAGTCCAGATATTCCCAAACCTGCAACAAGCGAAGTCAAGTTGAATCCAAGTGCATCAGCGATGAACACCGCACCTATCGCGATAATGAGGAATCGCAGAAGACTTTCAACTGCTGAGATGAGCGTCTTTTCTGAACCGTCAAGTTCACCGTCTTTATCGAATAATTCGACCACATCTTTGACGATTGAAACAAGACGGAAAGCCCAAACAACCAATGAAACCGCAAAAACGAATTGCAGAATATTCGGGATAAAATCTTCGAGCATTCCCGGCAGCACAAAGCCGGTTGTTTCATTTGCGGGAAGGTCGAGAAGTGCACTCAAGATATAGAATGAAATCCCTGCCCCTGCCGCAGTTCCAAGAGCTTTGTCTGATTCTTTTACAGTCTTTGATTGAATTGAATCTGAACGAATAATTTTTTTCAAGATTCTTGGAGACAATCTCATTGTGAAAAAACGGGTGGCAACAGCAACGAACAACAGGCCGACCAAAACAGCAAGTGTAAGGTGGGTCAAGCCAAGAATTTGCTCGGACCAAAACGAATCATCAGCAGGGCTGAGGAGGTTGCTCATGGCAACTCCAACAAGTGCTCCTATTGGTCACTTTCGCCTCATTTATGTCCCCTACGGGGACAGCCGTTGCCGCGAACGCTTCAAGAAGTCGAGCGTTTTGGGTTGACTGATACCATGATGACAAACGGTAGAGTTGTTCGTACCCGCCCCTCTTTTGGAGCCCTCATTGTTCTGCCTCTTTTGTTGTCTCTCATTTCTCCACTCGCCATTGCCAGCACTGCTCAAGATGAACCCACTGGCGATGCCCCAGAGGACATTTGGTCAAGCGATTACATCAACATGATATTCCCATGGGCTCCAGCTGGAGACAATATCCTTCAATTCAAGGAATACCACACATACGAGACAATGAAGACTCGTATGATGCGCCTTGCAGAGGATAACCCTGATATTTTCGAATATCACGAAGGCATGAACGGTGGAACCAATGCTCGTGGTGAAGAAGTCACTGCAGACGCCTATGAGGGCTGGTATTACGGCCACTCCTCACCGTGGTTGAAAATCACCGGAGACGTTCAAGGTGGCGATTACAATCCGTTTGTCGGTGACAACGGCAATTACGAAGACCGTCATGATGTCATGATTGTTGGAAACCATCATGCCCGTGAATGGATGTCGTATCAAGTCGTCATTCTCCAGATGGAAGTCATTGCCTTCTCCTACAACAACATCGGTTACGACAACGACGGCGATGGAGAGGTTGACGAAGATGGCTGGGGCGATGAAAACGGTGACGGCATTCTTGATGACGATGGCGACTGCCTCGCTCTTGCAACCGAACACCAAGATTCCAACGGTGATGGAACCAACTGTGGTCCTGGAGACCTTGGTGTTGACGAGGATTACTCTGAACAATGGATTACCGACTTGGTCAATTCACGTGAAATCTATCTTATTCCAATGCTCAATGTTGATGGAAATATCTACGACAGAGAGGTGTTCTGTCCTGCTCCAGCTTGGGAAACATGCCCCAGTGGTGGTTGGAGAAAGAACCTCAGAGACAACACTTTCACCGGTGTAACGCCTCTACCTGACCTTCAAGAAGAAGTTGATGAAGACTGTGACGGTGTCGACCTCAACAGAAATTATCAATTTGAATGGGGGGCGCCTCTTGGTGCTACAGGCCCTCTAATTCCGGGTACGTGTTCGCCCTCGGAAGGCGAACTTGACGGTTCAAACAACGATGTTTACAACGGCCCGGTTGACGACAAAGACAACGACGGTGACGGACAAATCAACGAAGACCACGTTGACGGAAAAGACGACGACGCTGACGGTGTGACCGACGAAGATTGGTGGGGCGGAAACTCCGAACCAGAGACCAAATTCATCCAAGACATGACCGAAATGAACGATGATGTTGGCGACGGTGCAAGCGAGTTCAAGGCAACCATTACCCATCACTCTTACTCCGAACTCATTCTTTGGCCGTGGGGCCACTGCACCGATTGTGAGAGTCCTGACCATGAGCAACTCGAGTATCACGGACAGCAATTGGCTGATATGACTCAATATGCAAATTTACAATCATCTTCACTGTATCCAACATCCGGTGATTTTTGTGACTGGCACTATGGTGTGCACGGTTCGTACTGCTACACTTCAGAAATTGGAACTGCTTTCCATCAACACCAAGACGACATCGATCACATTGCGGTGAGAAACCTTGGAACTGGATTTTATATTGCTGAAATTGCGGACAATCCTCGTGAACTTGCCGATTTAGCAATCGCTAATATTTCTCAGCAAAATTATCTCAAAGAACTGGATGAATCAGATATTCCGGAAGCAGGCGATATTCCTGTGGACATCTGTGTCTCGAACCAATTCCCTTACAGCGAATCGAAGTCCAAGATTTTGTGGCGCACGGTTAAACCAAGTCGTTTGCAAAGCGATTTTGGTCCTCGTGAATGGGCAACCACCTCATGGGAATCGGTTGAAGTAATGTCAGTTGAGGGGGATTGTAGCGTTTCAAACGGTAATGGAACAATTCTTCGAGGCATGGTTCCGATATCGGAAACGGCAACCGGAAAACTTCACTACAAAGCATCCGTGTCGACTCTTTCTGGTTCTGATTTGTATCAATATCCCGCAGATGGAGATTATTTCGAATTGGACCTTTCCTATCGTGCTGCATACGGCAGTTTCATCGGTTCTCTGTTCATGTTCGGTCTCACTGCATCATTCGTTTGGGGCGGTTTAGCCGTTTGTCTTCGAATGATGCTCATCGATGAAGAAGAGATTGACCTTGTTGCTGCAGAGCTTGCAGAAGAGGCAACGGATTGAGGAGGGATATGAATGGCAGAAGGTTCAGACCAATTCAATGGCCGTCTCGGTCTTATTTTCGCATCGATTGGTGCAGCTATCGGTACAGGTAACATTTGGCGTTTTCCAAGAATGGTTGGTGCCAACGGTGGAGGTACATTCCTCGTTCCGTGGTTGTTTTTCTTGTTTGCATGGTCGATTCCGCTGGTAATTGCTGAATTCGCTATGGGTAAGCGCAGTAGAACAGGTACCATCGGTACTTTCAGAATTTTCGCTGGTAAGAAATTCGCTTGGATGGGTCTTTGGACTGCATGGATCTCTACAGCTATCGGTTTCTATTACGCAATTGTTGCTGGTTGGACAATCAAGTATTTCCAACTTGGAATAACCAATGGATTGGTTGGAGATGACGTTGATACTCAACTTGTATGGAATGAATTCTTACAATCCCCAGGTTCAGTAGTATTCTTCCAATTCTTGGTAATTGCAATCACACTGTTGGCAATTTGGAAAGGTGCAAAGGCGATAGAGAAAGTGAATGTTGTATTGATGATTTCATTATTCGTTCTTCTATTCATGTCACT
>JASLVU010000059.1 GCA_030741225.1 Candidatus Poseidoniaceae archaeon
CGGCGAGGGCTCAGAATCATCCTCTACCATGCTTCGCCCAAGAACAACATACACTAAAGTTTTACATCAATTACAGTATTAAACAACGCGTACAATGAGTTTTGATGCGAGTTCGGGAGAAATCTCAACGTTACCGGCTCCTTTCACTGAATAACCATCTTTTGAGGATGATATTTCGGTTCCAATTTCAATCCCCAGATGACCAAGAACTTCTTGGCCATCTTGGTCCAAGAACATGGCTTGGATGACACCTGATGCTCCATTATCCAATACAGAGAGCAATTGAATTCTGGTTTCTAAAGATTCAACGCGAGACATAATATCACTGGAAGCAGATGGTATATCGCGTCCACTGGGGTCAAGAACGGGGTTTCCAAGCAATTGAGTCAATGCAATCTCAAGATCATCATCAATAGCATGTTCAAGACGACAAGCAGTAGCATGTGTATCACCTTGGAACGATACACTTTCGAGGAACACTTCGGCTAAGCGATGTCTGCGCTTCATTTTTTTACCGTGAATCATGCCAGATTCTGTCAGAGTTGCACCTTTGTAAGGGACATAATCAACCAAACCTTTGGATGAGAGACGTTGAATCATTTCAGTAGCTGATGCTGGTGAAACACCTAATGAAGCCGCAAGGTCACCATTCCGAACTGGACTTTCTGGTTTCTTTTCATAAAATTGATACATCATTTCGAGGTATTCGTCCTCAAATTCTCTAAAGTGCCCGTTCACCCAAATCACCCTTAATTATCAAGAGAGGGCTCAGCAGAAAAAACTTCCTCACATGCAGGACAACGCACAGAGCCAGAATATTCAGATGGAATTCTCAATGATTGATTGCATTCAGGACAATAAATTTCCTTCTTTCCATCGCTTTCCTCATCGACGACCTCTACGGGTTCTTCATCTTGTTCTTCCCCAAGTTTTTCTTCATCAACTGCAACACGAGGAGTTACTTCAAATCGATTCGAGCAATCCGGACATCGTACAAGACCGCCATAATCTGCAGGTACTCGGAGTTGACGACCACATTCAGGACACCCGATTTGAATTTTCTCAGCAGTAGAAGTCTGTTTCTTTCGATTTTTGCTCAAAACATTACTTTTTGTTTTGGTCGAAGATGAGGCTGAATCCGTAGCTCGATTGTGATAAATTCGAGCACCTAACACAACGACGACTGCAAGAACAATTCCGCCAAACAATCCAACCCAAGGTGGCTGATATCCCTCATCCTCAACAACAACTGCTCCTGATTGAAATGTGTTGGTAGCAACCAAATTCTGCGAACCAACAATCCAAGTTACCTTCAGAGAGGCTGATGTTCCTTCAGGCCAAATAAACGAAAATGAGTAACTTAATTCTTGATTCGATTCGAGGACTTCTGTAGTTTTTTCACCCAAAAACTTGCCTTCTTGAGTCGAAAGAACAAGATATCCAGATGTACCGTCAACATCACCGCCATTGCGAATTTGGACGGTCACTGAACCTGTTTCCCCCGGAATTGGACGATTAGGAACTGAGATTTGACCGAAGTTTACTGCATAGGACGGGCGTTCATCAGGAACGGATTTGCTAAATGAAGTGAAACTCGCACTCGAAGTCCAGTTAACGGGGGTTGTTCGTATTGAGACTCGGTCAGTGTCGACAAATCCAAGCACGTAATGGCCAGAGGTTACTCCAGACTCGAGCGTTACAATATAATCCAATGGATATTCATCAAAGCCGGAATCAGAATATCCCAACCGGATACGAACTTGTCTATCGATTCCTTCGCTCATTTCAACGGACCATGAAAATCGTATTCCGTTCTCTGCATCCCATGAAACCGATGTAATTGTGGGCGTTAGGATTTGTTGGCTTTGAACCGGAACCAAAAGTGTCCCATTGAGGCCTGCGTCAATCGAACCATCACTCGATGATAGCGACCAATTCACAACTTGATCGCCTGGTTTTGAAAGGGGTACCCAAACAGAAACTTCTCCCGCTGCATCGACGTCCAATTGAAGAGGATTGCTGGAATATTCGACTCCTTGGGTTTCACAAACTAAATTCGCATGACCCGGAAAATCACCGTGGTTGCGAATTAGCATTGAGAACAAAACCATGTCACCCTCATGCCATGGACCATTCAGCATAGCTGGAATATTGGACCCTGCAGACTCAAAGGCTGCAGATTCAACATGATAAGCATAGAAGAAGGGCGAATTTGACGCAGCGTCAATTCGCATACCCACAAGTTGGCAAACGAGTAAGTTCGGGCGAGCTGTGGATGAAATTGTTTGTAGAGAGGCTGATTGAACTGGAATCATGACTTCGATATTCAATACAGACTCTTGGCCAAAATGACACGATAAGGTACCTTGAAAATCAAGATTTCCAGTATTTGAAACATTAAGTTTCCACTCGACAACCTCACCCGCTGTAGCGTTGGT
The DNA here is from genome assembly GCA_030741225.1 of Candidatus Poseidoniaceae archaeon. Classification (GTDB taxonomy): domain Archaea; phylum Thermoplasmatota; class Poseidoniia; order Poseidoniales; family Poseidoniaceae; genus MGIIa-L1. The sequence goes on from JASLVU010000059.1 coordinate 2,439, forward strand.
AGAGAGATATTCAATTGACATTCCCATGAGAGGAAGCGGGGGAGGGTGGATGGATATATTCACTTCACGTGACTCATCAGATGAGTCACCATCGCCACTCAAATTGAGCGAAAAGGATACCTGAGCCGTACCCTCAATTAAACCAAAAGTGCTGTTAAATTGAACGATTACACTTGATTGAGCTGCAACTGCCAGGTTCGAAAAAGTTTGATTGTCGTAAACGCCCTCATTGAGCAGAGAATACGAAAGCGTTCCGTTCCAAGGATAATCACCATCGTTGAGAACTGCAATCTCGGAACGCATAAAATCGCCATCATGAATCGTTACATTTCCAGTATCGGTGCCGTTAGCATCGATACCCGAAAACAAAACTTGACCTTCTGAAGCCAGCGATATATCGTACGGCTTGAGTCGATGGAGAGTCCGACTTAGGGCAACCGACTGTGTAGCATTAGGAGTGCCTACATCGCCCAGCAATTCAACTTCTACAATCGTGTATCCGTATGGAATCGAAGTCAGAGAAAAATGGACCTGCTGAGTTGAATCGCTCACGACGGTGATATTCTGACTTAGGAGTTCAAACGGAGTGCCGTCAAAGCTTGAAAGTTCAACTTGCACCTCAATGTCGGCATCGTTGGATAGTAATTCTACAATATCAAAGTGAAGTTCGTAGGTGTCGAATTCTGTAGTTTCATAATCGGTAAGTGAAAAGGAACCTACATCGATAACTCCGCCACCACCCGCAGCGCTAGCGAATGGGATGAGGCAAGTCATGAATAAGGCAGAAAGAACAAGTCCGAGAAACCTCGATTCTCGTTCCGTAGGTCTGCCCATAGGTATGCGTCTGTGTGGGGGGTTCTTCACTTTCTCGCCTTAACAAGTCGCTACGCCATGTTTATTGAAGGTTGGAGGGTGCCCACGCTGTATGGGTCCAGACGAGTTGTTGGAAATGACTCCCGCCTTGTTGGCGAAGTCAATCTTGCACCGTCGTGAACGCCTTGCTGAGACGATACCTGAACAACTGGATGCTCGACAAGACGAATTACGAGCTGCTGAACCGCTCGCCCGCAGCGCAAAAGAGCAACGAGACGCTGTAAATAGCAAAGTTGCCAACCTCAAAAAAGAGAGAAATACTGCTCGAGAGAAAGCAAAAACGCTGTTTCAACAGGCCAATGAGATTCGAAACACTATCGCACTGGAAGGTGGAGTGAAACAAGCGAATCCCGAATGGGCACAAAACAAACTCAATGAAAAACTCAAATCGTTGGAAAATGAACTCGAAACAAATGCTGGAAATCACAAAACCGAGCAAAAATATCTTGCTCAAATGAAAACGCTTCTCCATGAGCATGAACAGTGGGTAGGGAAGCGTAAAGACAACACTGCTGAACATTCCAAAATGAAACAAACATATTCCGATGCCCGAAAGCAGTTGGAATTGGCTGAAAAGGCGCACCAAGCGTTACTGGAACAAGCATCGGAAAACGAATTTTTTCACAACACCTACCTTGAGCAAGAAGCACACAGGAGGCGAGCAGATGGAAGAACGAAACGACTCGCAGTAGCTCTTGATAGCAGCCAAAAAGGCATCGAGTTTTGGCAAAATTACATTGACAACGGATTTGACAAACTCATGGAAAATGCCAAACGAGTACAGAGCGGAGAACGCTCGAGTTTTGTTCGCCATAAAGAAGCAAAGAAAGAGAATCAATCACGCAACACAAAGAAAAATCGTTCCAAAAAACCAAATCAAGCAGGTGAAGAAGAATGAGTGACGAATGTCCAACAACTGGTTTCGACCATGCGCAGCAAAATCGCTGGCCGTACGTTCATCAATTCCTTTGCGATAAACTGGAACTTGGCGAACCTGATGCCTTCGATGCTGAATTTCTCGCTCGTTTTTCACAAGAGATTGACTCTACTCTCGAAAAGAGTAAGCCTAGCGAGTCAACACGCAAACGAAGAAAGAGTTTGTTCCAACATCTTCAGCGTACCATCGAGCATCGATTCAAAGGCAGTACATTACGACAATTTGGTTCCTCGGAATCGGGTCTTTCACTGTCCCATGGGGACTTGGATCTCTGCCTCATCTCCAATACTGAAAAACCCAAAAAGATTCTTCGCTCTTTATCCAAGACTTTGAGGGACCAAGATATGGAGGATATCCAAGTCATCGCCTCTGCGAAAGTACCGATCATCAAATTTCGAGATGAAAGAACCAAAATTCCAGTCGATATTTCTATCAACAACACTTTGGCGCTCCACAATACCAATTTGCTGAAGCGATACGGAGAACTCGATTCTCGAATTAAGCAATGCATTCTAGCCATCAAGTATTGGGCGTCTCAAAGAGATGTATGCAATGCTGCAGAGGGAACATTCTCATCCTACGCTTGGACATTGATTATGCTTCAAAACCTTCAAACAACAACTCCACCGGTTGCCCCCAATATTCAGAGCGGAGAAGAAAGAACATTGATTGAGGTCGATGGGATTGAATTCGACCTAACGATGTCAGACAATCCAAATCTCCTGCTTAATGAAAAAAATTCCCAGTCTGTGGGTGAATTACTTGTGCACTTTTTCAAGCAAATGGTCGTAAATCGACCATGGGATACTCATGTGATTGCCGTTCGAAACGGCAAACCTATTTCCCGCCAAAGCAAGGGTTGGAAATACGCCAAACCACATGCATCAGATGCAGTCCTCATGGGCGGCAAAACTCGACTTGGGCTGCATTCGTTCCCAGTTGAAGACCCATTCGATCACTCACACGACTTGAGTCGCGTCTTGCGCCCTGAAGGGGCACTCGACATTCAAGAGGAGATGTTCCGATTTTGGTTTGGATTGAAAGAAGGAAAAGGTTGGGAGGAATTGTGCGAATTCAAACATCCTGAACGTCGTGTTGAAATTGATGAGAAAGATTTGTTTGAAGACCTCAGAAAACTTTCAAAAGAGGATATTGGCAAGAAGAATGCAGAAATTGAAAGAAATATTTCCGAACTTGAGCAACGCATTGAAGCCCTCAACCAAGAACGTCAAAACAACATCAAAATTTCACAAGCTCTTCGTGGTATTTTTGAAGAAACATCCGATTTACGAAACGAACATCGCCAAATTGTACGTGGGCTCAAACCACGTCAGCAGCGAATCCAAGAACTGACCAAAAATCGTGATGCTATCAATCAAAGAATTGGAATACCACTGTACCGAATTCGGGAAATGCTTGTTGATGTATATCAAAATCTAACCGGTGATGTCGACATGTTCCAAGTTCCTTCTCTCGAAAGAGAGGAGCAGCAATTCTCATGGTTCTTTGAACTGCAAGCAATGCACAATGCTGCTTTAGAAGCCGACAGTGCACATAAAGAATTGACGGCATTGCTAAAGGAACAGAAATCTGCTGTGAAGGAATTGAAGATATCCGAAAGAAAACAATCTGAAGTAAAGGCTGAAATTCTGAAATCTGAACCACTCCTTGCAGATATTCGTACGGAGTTTAGTGAGGCCAAGCAACACGACAAAAATGCCAACTCGCTCAAGAAAGTGATTCAAGAACGAAGAAAAGAATTACGTCGAGAACGAAGAGAGAAAGGACGAATCGATGCTTGGATTCGAATTTCTTCAAACGCTGGAGCGCACAACAGACGAAGGAAAGGTCAGGGCAAGAAGGGGAAAAAATCGGGACAAGCGGACTGGAAACCGAGATTTAACAAGCCGAAAATCGAAGATGTCAAGCAGAGAGCTGAAAGTGGAAACTCGCTCTCTCTCATGGATCTCGATGTTTTACTCCAAAGTGGAGGAGTCTCTTCAATCCAAAACTCAAAACCATCTCAAAAATCAAAAAGAAGGGCCGATCGAAAGAAGAAACAGAATCTTAACCTCTCTGCTCGTCGTGGAGAGCGTTCTCAATCAAAAAAAGGTCGTAAGGACTGAGGGATTTTATGGACGGCGTCCAATGGATGTATGGATTTGAACCCGATTCCATGTCAATAGAATGGAAGGAGCGCGTTCGAAAGTTGTTTCTTGACGAAACAGGTGAAGCATATACCATTGATTCAATCTCCAATCTACAAGTACCCGAGTGGAAAGGAAACCTTCTGTTGATTGACCCTAAAGAATATCCAAATGCGAGTTCCTTGCTCGGGGTGATGTGGGCCTTGCCCCACGAAGAACATGGAGTTCGTATCGCTGCATTTGTCATTGATGCCTCACAACAATCTGATGGCTGGGGCTCAAAAGCATGGCAACATCTTGTTGAGATTTGTCGTGCTGAAGGAAAGAAGTTTATCCAATTGGAGGTAAAAGCAGAAAATGTTCGTGCTCAAAAATTCTATAGATTAAGGGGTTTAGAAGTTGTTAGAGAATTAAGGCACTATTATGCCTCGGGACTCGGCTTAGAAATGAAAGGTCCAGTACAATGATTTGACCCCGTCTTTACGTACACCAGAGCATCAAAGGTTATGCTCCCCCTTCGTATGGTCGATGTGTGGAAGGGCGACTTTTAGCTGACATCTTGACTCAGAATGGAGTCACCGGCGCAGTGTTGCTAGATGCTGAAGGTTTCGTTCTGTTTTCAGAACCTCAGCACGATGACTCAGTTCAACTGCTCGGAAAGGCCATTGCGTTACTCGACCCCGAATTTGCCTCAGGCCGAATCACTCTCAATGCGGAAAACGGCACAATTATCGCCCAGCAGTTGCTTGGAAATCGAGTTCTTGTCGTTCGGTGTCAAATTTCTTCAAACCTTGGCCACATACGCCATGTTTTGGATTCGGCAGCCAATCAGTTCAACGCGCTCTTCCCCTAATGTTCCATAAAGAGGACCGAATGTCGATTACAAAGCCTAATCCACTGAGTGAAGAGGTTAAATGTGAAGGGCAGGTCGCTAGGCTAGTGAGAAGGTGGGAACCTTTCACGAACAGGTGAGATACGAATGGACGAACTCAAGACTCAACTCGAAGAACGACGTAAAATGGTTGATGAAAAAGCAACAAGTTACAGAACGGTTCGAGATGAGTGTAACGACAATTCGAAAAAATTCACCGCTACTCGTAATGAGATGAACAGCGAAGTTCGTGAATTGATTGTTCAGGTCCGTGAACAACGTGAAATTCGTGAACAAATGAACGAAATTGTTCGAGAAAAGAAATCGGTTCGTGCCGAAGCTAACAAGCAGGTTCGTGCAGCTAAGGATGCACTGGATGCTGCCAAAGGCCCAGAAGCTGCACCTTCACGCAACGAAGGTCACCGTGGCCGCCGTGATCGACCCGAGACCATTCACTCGCTACGTCGTGAACTTATTCGTTTGGAAAATGAATTTGAGATGGGACGTCACACCGGTAAAAACGAGACAAAAGTCATGAAGCGTATGAAAGATATCAGCGCTAAAATCCAAAAAATGAAAATTTCAGAGGATTCAAACACCGATTTGAAAGAATCCCGTGAAGCATTGAGAATTGCCATAGAGGCACAAGAAACCGCTCACGCCGCAGTCGAACAAGCTGCTGGAGCTGCACAAGAAGCACACGACCTCATGTTGCAATGGAACAAAGAAGTTGACACACAGAGGGAAAAAGCTGAGGCTGCTCACCGAAAATTACGAAACTCAAAGAAAGAGGCTGACAAGAACCACCGAGGATACATTGTCTCTCTTCGATGTTTGCACTCCATTCAAGATATGCTTCGAGCAATGCGAGGGGCAAGTTCCGGCGAAGGCCAACGTCCTTCTGCTCGTGTTGAAGTTCAAGACTTGATGGGTAAGTTGATGTCTGGTGAGACACTTTCAACTGAAGAATTGATGCAACTCCAGCGATACGACTGATGTTTTTGCTGCGATGAGATGAAAGACCCCCCACTGTACACTCACACCATCGAGGGAGCACCATGCTATCGAAAGATGAAATTGCAGCCATTGTCGAGGATTACGACCGAATGAAACTTCGGATCGGTATGACTGCCTCACATTCAGCCCTCGATATATGTGATGGAGCGATTGAAGAGGGATTCCCAACTGTCGCATATTGCAAAGAAGGCCGCCATAAAACATATGCAAATTATTTCAAAGCACAACGTTCTCAATCTGGAAGAGTTGTTCGCGGTATGGTCGACAAAGCAATTGTAATGCCTTCGTTCAACGATGTCATGAAAGCCGACATGCAAGAGCAAATGCGCAAGCGAAATGTGGTCTACATCCCAAACCGTTCGTTCACCTCTTATTCAACCATTGAAGATGTTGAAAATACCTTCAAAGTACCACTTTTCGGTTCAAGGAACATGCTTCGAATGGAAGAGCGTACTGAAGAACAAGATTACTATTGGATTCTTGACAAGGCAGGTTTGCCTTATCCTGAAGCTATTGCAGACCCCCAAGACATCGATTGTTTGGTCATCGTCAAATTGCATCACGCTCAGAAGAAATTGGAACGGGGATTCTTCACATGCGCATCCTATGCAGAATATCAAGAGAAGTCTCAAGCACTTCTTGCAGAAGGCGTCATCGATGAAGAATCCTTGGCCGGAGCACGGATTGAACGCTACGTTATCGGCCCGGTATTCAATCTCAACTTTTTCTATAGTCCGCTAGCAGAAGAAGGTGAAAAACTGGAATTGCTCGGAGTCGACTGGAGATTTGAATCCTCTCTCGACGGTCATGTACGCCTACCCGCACCACAACAAATGACTATGCCTTTGCACCAACAAATTCCCGAGATGACCGTCGTAGGTCACAATACGGCAACCATTCGAGAATCCCTGCTTGAGAAGGCATTTGAACTCGGTGAGAAATTCATCACTGCCAGCAAAGAGCATTACGACCCTGGAATCATTGGACCGTTTTGTTTGCAAACTTGTATTGACAAGGACATGAATTACTACATCTACGATGTTGCTCCTCGTTTGGGTGGTGGAACCAATGTCCATGTCAGTGTTGGACACCCCTACGGTAACGCAACATGGCGCAAACCGATGTCAAGTGGCAGGCGTATCGCTATGGAACTGCGAATGGCTGCTGAGCAGGACCG
>JASLVU010000005.1 GCA_030741225.1 Candidatus Poseidoniaceae archaeon
TTTGAACTCTGATGATGGTTCGGAATTGTGGATTGATGGACTCAGTTTAGTTACGAACTATGGCTCTCACGGTATGAGAGAACATTCCCAGTACATTCAACTTGACCAAGGTAAGCACGATTTTAGAATCGAATTCTTCCAAGGCGGAGGGCCTCATGGCTTGCAATTGTCTTGGCAGGGCCCGAACCAAAGCAAGTCACTTATTCCCCCATCCGCATTCTCACTTGCATCCGAATACATCCCCTCGGAGAGCAATCTTATTCATCATTGGGATTTTGAGGATGGAGGTGGAAATTATGCTTTTGATTCAGCAAACCAGTCCACCAACTTCACCTTGAAAAATATGAACTCAAGCAACTGGAGGACTTGTGTTGACGGGTCATGCTTGTGGTACGATGGAGTAGATGACTCACTGGAAGTCGATGTTGAGGATTGGGTCGGAAACTTCACTGTGAGTCAGTGGGTCTGGGCAAATTCAACGACATTACCGAATTACGCTTCGGTTTTTGCCGTGGATAATGCTGCAGGTTCAAACGGTTCTTTTCAGCATGCTATTTTCAACGGCGAATGGCGGTTGCACAACAATCAAACCAATGCTTTTGGAGAGGTACGTGCAAAGGAATGGACCCATCTTGTTACCGTTTTTGAGAACGGCAATGCACGCCAATATTATGACGGAGTGTTGGTACGAACAACAACATTTCCAGCAGGTTCATTCAATAACTTTGATTTGTACAAATTGGGAGTCAACCGAGCAGGTTCAACCTTCTTTGAAGGAATGATTGACAATGTGATGGTATGGGACATCGCTCTTCAAGATCATGAAATAACGACATTGAACCGGGATATCTACCAAGATTGTGAAGCTTATTCGGGAAACGGTCAAGACGTGGCATCGATCGAACAAACATACACTATCCCTTCAGAATTCAAGAATCATGCGTGGCTTATTTCTGCGGAAAGTATGCGTATAGGGGATGTATTTGGAGAATTCACTCTTGAAATTGATGCGTACGATTCGAATGGGAATCTTGTGTCGAGTAATCAGTCAGCATCGAAGAACATTGCAAAAACTTGGGTCTCTCAATCGATGAGATTCCGTCCCTCCACACAGGCAGCAAATCTTGTCGTACGCATCAATCTCGACATTGTTGCAACCTCAACGGACGGTTCAGTCTTCCTCGACAGCTTGAATATGCATCCTATTTTGCCTCATAATATATGGGTAAATGGCTCAATCGCAGAAACAGCGGTATCCACTGGAGGACGTTCGTTTAACATTGACACATCGTACGGTCAGTCGCTCATCGCAGATTTGCTTGAGGATGGAGCGTCGGGCGTAAAAGGCTACGTCTACGAACCTTATCTCACCGCAGTTGGTTCTCCAAGTGTACTGATGAATATGTATGCTCAAGGGTTTAATCTTGCAGAGGCTCATGCTGCCGCAAATTTACAGACGAGTTGGATGGGGGTGACCGTTGGCGACCCCAAGATGGCGCCTTTTGCCGACCAAATCCACGATGTGAACCTGTTTGGTGTACGCCAATTTGGAAATGCATCTTATCTACAACCCTCTCAAATTCAATTGGCTTTAGAGAACAAAGGTATGTCAGCCTCCAACGGTACAATACTTGTTGAGAATATTCAAGGAAATGTAGAATTGTATCGAGGCAATCTCACTTTGCCAGCCGGAGATGAGAGCGGTTCTCGAATCCTGCATACAATAGAAATAACGCCTCAGACAACCGGCTGGATGGATTTACGTATTCGGTATCTCAATACCTCCAATGAACGAATCAAGAGCAATAATCTAGATACCTTGCGGTTTTGGGTAAACGCGCCTCCTGTTGTCGAAGACCTGTACTGTGATTCGCAAATTTATGCTCGAGGTGATAATTTCATCTGCACAGTTGAAGCGTCGGACGATCAAAACGTAACCTCTGTTCAACTCGAATGGGCTGTTGTTTCGAATGTTTCGAATTTAACGGGAGCAATATGGAATGTTCAGAATACCGGTAGAGTTGACCAGTTGCGTTGGCAAACATCCGTCCTTCTCCCTTCTTCTCTTTCACTGGGTACTCTTGTTCTTCGAGCAACTGCACATGATGTCGATATGCAGCAAGGATTCCTGGAGAGCCTTTCTGCGGCAACTATCGTTGATGCTCAGGCTCAATGGTTTGGTCCGCACTTTTCAGGAGTTGACTCACCTTCTTGGACTGGAGTGAATCAGTTGCCCTATCAGTCGATTGGTTCCATGTATCGCGGCGAGTCAACTGATTGGAAAATTTGTGCAGTTGATGCTGATTTCAATTCCACATTGCAACTGCCAGTGCTGAGTGCTTCAGAGGGTGATGTTGGCACGATGTCGTATCAGCCCCAAGTCGACTCCAATCACCACTGTTATGTCGGAAGTTACCTCAAAGACGCTGGGACCTCACTCGATGCCGTATCGTTTGAAGTTCGAAGTACAGGTGGAGTCCTGTTGACTTCTCGGATTGTCAATATTGGTGACCGATTACCAACCGCAAATATTGAGATTCATGATGGCAACGGTAGTCTGCTCGACAGTGTACGTGGCGGTGGTGGCGAATATGTTCGAATTTTAATCGATGATACCGACGACCCTTCAACATCGGCAACGGGCGATTTACACATTCTGTGGCCGGGTTCAGAAATGATTACTGTACCTGTGGACATCCCGAATATTTCACTTCCAATTGAGCTTGAACTACCAACAATAGAAACGCCTCTTGAAAGCGGTGAATTGGTTCTAGAACTCGAAATTACCGGACAAAATGGAGCATTTGCCTCCGAAGATTATACATCGCCATTCCTATTGACCACTCCAAATATTCTTTCCGCACATATCTGCAACGATGATGGTCCGATTGAAACCCTGCGGTTTGGGTCCTCTGCATACATGTTGGTTCATTTAGAGTCCGAGCGCCCAATGAAGACTTTACAAGCGACGCTTAGCCAATTAGGCTGGTCTGTAGCAGCACCGTCTCTAGGCGAGGTTTTTCCTAGTGATGCCAGTATTCAGAATTGTTCAGAATTTCCTGAACTTGGACCATCCGAAACCATTCAAAAATTCCGTTTACGTCTGGATGGAACATTTATCGACGGAGAAGGTCAAATTCTCTTTTCTGTTCGAGACGTTGATGGATTGGTTAAATCATTGAATATCGGTACGGAATTTTATCATGCCATCCCTTCAACATATCTTGAAACAATCCAAAACGCTCGTGCTGGTGATATGCTTTCGTTCAACGGCACGGTAGAAGACGCTGACGGACTTGAGGATTTACAATGTGTGGGCAGTATCTTGCAAGGAGATTCAATCATTGCTGAACTTCAAGTTTCACTCGTACCCTTGTCTCCAACGAAGGCTTCTTTCCAGTTCCAATTCCCGACGACGAATGCACTTAACAACGCTACATTGAATGCTTCAATCAGTTGTTCCGATTCATGGTTACAATCGGATATTTCTCGTGTAGAGGTATTTTTACTTCCAGAATTGCCTTGTGAGTCCTGCAATCAGGCCAACTCGACGCTTGAAGCATCGCAGTCGACGAATATTCGAATCCCGATTGTCATAGGAATCATTCTTCTCTCCGTTTTAGTTGCCAGTGTGGTGTTAAAGAGAAGGTCGAAGGTTTCAGAGATTCCGTTGTGGGGCGAACATGAGGTTGAACTTGATGCTGAATCAGACTCAGTTGATGTTCTTGAGGAGAGCGAATTGAAGATTCCCAAGGATTGGTCCGAAGATCAATACGCATCTTGGTTAGAGGGTGAGATGCCAGAAGGTTGGCAATTGTTGCAGTGGATGGAATTCACCGATCAACAATTGGCCTTATTGGATTCAATTCGTGAATCTCGAGAAGATTGATGTGCTTTGAGCACGTGGATTGAACGATTGCAATGGCAGTAGGATATGTCTTAATCAATGTCGCACCAGGTAAAGAGCACGAAGTTTTCCTCGCTGTGAAAGGAATGCCTAATGTTGACGATGCAACGCTGTTGTTCGGTGACCACGATTTAATTGTTAAATTGACAGCAGATAGCCTTGCGACCATTGCTCAAACCGTAGTCGAGTCCATCCGGCAAATTCCAGGGATTATTGATACCAAGACATTAGCTGGTGCAGAATTGTAACAATTCTACTTCTGAAGAACCGCAGTCAATGAACCGATGCACTGGAGCCTACATGTCCAAAAATGGGGTTTCGGATGGGGTACTGCGGCCATTATACCGTGCAGTAAGCCGTTTTTCTGGCAAAAATACTATATACTCTACTTAACTGTCACAAATCGGAGGAATCCAAATGTCTGATAAAAAATACTTTGTTCTCATGGAGAACGGAAAAGATACGAGCCAGGTTTTTGCTAGCAAACAACCCCGTGGAGCGGCCCTTAAAGCTGCAACCCGCGGACACACGAACATACGCCTACGTGAGCGTGGAACAAAGAGAGTCCACGTCTTCACCGGAAGCATCACCATGGTTGATAAGCCAGCCAATGGTCCTGCTTGGCTTCCTGACAAGATCAAGAAGGCAAACGTGAAGAAGTCCGGAATCGAACACCTTTGAGTTCGTTCCCTTCTTGTATGTTCTTCAAGTTTGTAATTACAAACTTGTTCCCGCTCGGGTCTCCGCCTCTACGCCCTCTTCGGAGGGCGTAAAGGCCTTCTTCTCCTTAACAATTTTAATTTCTGCGATCCATATTGCGAGTGCAAACATTGCCACTTGCGCCATCGCCCTCATCAAATGAGCACTGGTTGAGAATGTATTTCCCTGAAGTGGAATATCGTTAATCCACATGTTCGCATTTGCCCAGTAAATCACAACCAGAAACAATGCAGTAGCTTTCGCACCTGTTTTTCTATACATCGGAAACATCAAACTTAGGCCGAGAATTATTTCAACAATCCCGCTCAAATACACCCAGAATTCCGGAGCACCAAGCACTTTTGGAACAATTGGCAGGAAGAACTCGACATTCGTGAAATGTTGTATTCCAATCCAAACGAAAGCGACTCCGAAAAGGAGTGCAGAATAATGGCGTGCTCGCTGGACAAGTTGCTCCAAGACATCGCCTCAATAGCGGACTTTTTGGCGAGTAATTGTTCTCCAGATACGTTGAAGCGGATCGTAATATCTGTCAACAACCCTTTCTTTGAGTTGAATAATTGCATCATCCGTAATTTGAATCCCTGCTGGGCATACTTCAGTGCAGCATCGTGTAATATTACAATACTCGATACCAAATTCTTTCTTTATCTCAGGAACTCGATCTTCAATATCAAGTGGATGCATTTCGTATTGGGCAAGACGCACTAGGTTTCGAGGTCCAGCAAAATCGTCAAACAATGCATGGTCGCGAAGGACGTGGCAGGTGTTTACACAAAGAAAACACTCGATACATTCCCTAAATTGTTGAACACGGTCAGCTTCCATTTGGTTAAATTCCCAATTCATTTCTTCAGGTCCGTTGATGGGTTTAATTCTTTGAGCAACTTCGTAGTTCCATGAAACATCTGTAACAAGATCCTTTACATGCGGAAAAGCCTTCATTGGTCGAATTTCAATCGGCTTGCCCTCTGGTGTCTCAGCAACAACATCACTCATACGAGTCATGCACATCAATCGAGGACGACCGTTGATTTCTGCTGAGCACGAACCACATTTTCCTGCTTTGCAATTCCATCGAACAGCCATGTCAGGTTGTTGTTCATGCTGGATTCTGTGAACACAATCCAATACCACCATTCCTTCGTCAAGTTCGATACTGAAGTCTTTGAGTCCGGCTTCATCGCCTTCACCACGAAGAATCTTGAAATCCTGCATCTTACCCTTGAGTGACATCATTTTTCACTTCCTTCTTGTTCTGCAGCACGTTCGGCAATCATGGCTTTGACTTCTTTGATTGCTCCTTTGAGGTCTTCTCTCATTTCTTCTACAGGTTCTTGACGAACTTTGATTACGCCGTCTTCCATATAGATAATGTTCAAAATTTTACCCCATTCTTCGATTTCACCAGGGAAATCGTCGCGGGTATGTCCACCTCGACTCTCTTCTCTTGTCAGCGCTGCCAGAGTTGCTGCAGTAGAAATATCGACCATGTTCTTCAAATCCAATGCTTGGTGCCAACCGGAATTGTACTTTCGAGAAGTCCCTGGGAAACAGGTTGCTTGACGTTCGTCAAACGATTTCAAATCCTCCATAGCTTCTTCCATTTCCTCCTTTGTACGAATGATTCCAACCTTAGCCTGCATCATATCTCGCATTTCGTCGTATATTTTACCCGGATTTTCGCCTTCAGTTCGCTGAAGTGGAGCGAGCATGACTTCGATTGCAGACTGTACTTGAGCCTCATCAATGGTTGGCTGAGCGAGGTCTTTTGCTCGCTTGGCTGCATATTCTCCCGCTCGCTTGCCGAATGTGATGAGGTCAGAAAGTGAGTTACCTCCGAGTCTGTTTGCTCCATGCAATCCCGAAGCAACTTCACCGCAAGCGTACAAACCTGGGACGTTGCTTTCTTGAGTTTCTGCATTCACTCTCACGCCGCCCATGACATAGTGGGCAGTCGGCCCCACTTCCATTGGCTCTTTGGAAATGTCAACACCTGCAAGCTCCTTGAATTGGTGGTGCATGGAAGGCAATTTCTTCAAAATCGCTTCTTCTCCCCGATGAGAGATATTTAGGAAAGCACCGCCATGAGGAGAACCGCGACCAGCTTTAACCTCGGAGTTAATGGCTTTAGCCACAACGTCACGGGTAAGCAATTCTGGAGGCCTGCGGACGGTAGCCAGTTTTCCAGACACAACTTCTTCGACCCATTGATCTGATTCTTCGATGGTTTCAGCGTGGTCTCCTGCAAACATTTCTGGAACATAATTGAACATGAAGCGTTCACCTTCTGAGTTGGTAAGCCGACCTCCTTCTCCTCGTACACCTTCCGTTACAAGAATACCTCGAACCGATGGCGGCCACACCATTCCAGTAGGGTGGAATTGAACAAATTCCATATCTCGTAATTCCGCACCAGACCACAGTGCTAGAGCGTGCCCGTCACCGGTGTATTCCCACGAACCGGAACATACGGACCAACAACGAGTAATTCCACCGGTTGCCAAAACAATAGATTTGGCTGAGAAAGCGTGGAAATCACCGTCAACACGTGTGTAGGCAACGCATCCGGTCACCCTGTCACCTTCTTTCAACAAGTGTCGAACAGTGTATTCCATGAAAATGTCGATACCTTCGTGAATGCCTCGTTCTTGCAGTGTCCGAATCAACTCAAGACCGGTTGCGTCACCAACGTGGGCCAGTCGTGGGAAAGTGTGTCCTCCGAAGTTCCGCTGGTTAATTGTGTTCTGAGGTGTTCTGTCAAAAACAGCGCCCCATTGTTCCAATTCTCGTACCCGATCGGGTGCTTCTTTGGCATGGAATTCTGCCATTCTCCAATCAGCAAGCCATTTGCTTCCCTTCATGGTGTCATGAAAGTGAACTTTCCAGCCATCTCGGGGGTCCGCATTTTGCAGAGCAGCAGCACAGCCCCCTTCTGCCATAACCGTATGCGCTTTGCCGAGCAGCGATTTGGTAATAATGGCGGTTTTCGCCCCAGTTCGTGCCGATTCAATTGCAGCCCGGAGACCTGCTCCTCCCGCACCAATGACGATGACATCGTATTCATATTTCTTGTATTCTTCAGTCAATTTCCCACCTCAAATTACAAACAGCGCTACATCAGATAGATGCCCTTCACTTACGGCTAAAACCCATAGGTCACCGAGGAAAACAAATCCTAGAGAGGTCCAAAACCAAAAGCCGTGGGAGCGATTGAACACGCTGATTTTACCAAAAACCTTCCCTCTTAGCCGGCTAATTCCAGTCGTCCATCTGTCCAATGCCCCTCCGGCTAAATGTCGCAGAGCATGACATGAGGTCACATACATGGTAAGCAAAAATGCTTCAATTCCCATTACAAATGTGCCAACTGAAACGCCCCATCCTTCTGTAAAATGCAATGTGTGGGTAACATCCCACCATTTAATGACGATAATAATCATTGCAGCATAAAGGAAATATCTGTGGAGGTTGTTCAAAATGAAAATTCGCTTTTCACCTTTGTATCCAATTTTCTTGTTGATTTCAGGTTCATCGACCCAACATGCCGTAGGGCTTGCGAAGAATGTTCTGTAGTAGACTCTGCGCATGTAGTAACATGTACCCCGGAATCCAAAAGGAATCCACAAGACGAGTATTGCAGCGTTTACCCATGATGGATGGTTCCAGTCTTTGAGCCCGAACAATTCCCATTCAAGGACATTCGGAGAAAAGATTGGAGACATGACTTTCGAGCCTTCAAGTTCGTAATATATCGAATCGGGGTAAAGAAACAGTCTCCAAGCAGTGTACAACATTGCAGCAGTTAGTGCAACTCCCATGGCAAGCGGCTGGTTCAGCCAATTGTCGATACGATTCGTTCGACCCAGTCCGTTAAGGACTGGAAGTTTTATGCCTTCACCCATGGTTTTCACCGGCCGCCAAGTAGGCTGCTGATTAAGTGTAAACCCTCGGGGTCTTTGAGGTTCACTCTTGATTCACCTGTTGCTGAAAGAAGTTTATTCCGTCGTCAAATACAGTTTCATTGGCCCAGTATGTCTTTGATTGCCATGCCAACACTCCGTTGGGCGCGATGACCTGCAATGTTGGAGTGCCAGGATTACCGTAGGCAGAGTAAATGGACGTGCCAGTGGATTTTTCGCTGTTGAAATCGTAGGCTTCTGTGGATAGAGATGGGGTTACAATTTTCCAAGGGGTGTAATGGTCAGACTGTTCAGCATTGCCAAAAACCTCATGCAGTTCGTCTGTTGATTCGAACTCTCCCCATCGATGGACACTCACAATGGTGTAGTTTGAATCGTCCAATTCACCGCTTAGCATTTTTTGACGAATCATGTCTGTCCAATCGTGACATCCAGTACACCCTGCACCTATCCAAAGGAGCATGACCGGGCCATTGCTAAGCTCTTCTTTAAGATCAAACCGTTTCTCACTGTCTTCGTTTCGGTCGAGAGTGTCTGCTGAGAAGGTGAGTTCAAATGGTAATTGTTCAGGGCCTTCATCACCATTGTCGACCAATGAATTTGGCTGAACACATCCTGATAAAAACATCAGGATTACCGACACTGCGAGGAATGTTGAATTACGCAGCATGACCGTCACCAGTCTGTCTTTGGTTCGCTTGAGTAGGTTTTGCAGTTGCGTTTTTCACCTTCGGGCGGCGTATATCTTGAAACCAAGAGTCAACGCCGTTCCAGTCAGCACGAATCCCTAAGTCTGCTAGCAATAATTTGCTGCTGATTCTTGCACTCTCAAAAATGGTCGGCAGACCGCTACCGGGGTGAGTTCCACCGCCTACAATGTAGAGGTTGTTTGCTTCTTCAAATCGATTTTGAGGTCTTCGCCACAGCATTTGCTTGAGGTCGTGAGTCAGATTGAAAACTGCACCGCGATAGATGTCGGATGCCCCCCAATCGTCGGGAGTTACGATTGTTTCTGACACGATGTGGTCTTGGATGTCGTCGTAGCCAAGTTTTGCAAGTTGCTTGATGATTGTATCTCTGTAATCTGCTTTGATGTCATCCCAAACTATAGTTTCGTGCGTGTTGGGCACCGGGACCAAGACATAGACTGTTGATTGACCTTTAGGAGCAAGCGAGTCATCGGTAATGCTAGCATTTTGGACGTACACGGATGGGTCGTCCCAAGTGAGACGGTGATTGGTAATATCGTGCAGGTTTTTCTCGTAAGATGAAGACGCATATATTTGGTGATGAGGCAGGTCATACATTTTGTCGACTCCAAGATAAAGCATGAATGTGGAGCATGAATAGCCTTTCTTTTCGAGCTTCTTGTTCGACCACTTTTTCCGCTTCTCATCTGGAACAAGTGTCGTCATGGCGTGAGCAAAATCAGCGTTCACAACGACTTTATCGGCACGTATTTCTTCGCCATCGATTCGAACACCAACAACGTCTTTGCCTTCATAAATGAGTGATTTAACTGGAGTATTGCAACGAATGGTAACACCCATTTCTTCTGCAATTTCCCCCATTCGAGCAGTAATACTGCCTAGACCACCCTTGGCATGGAAGATGCCGTGTTCGTACTCTAAGAATGCAAGAATGGTAAACAGTGACGGTGCATGGAAAGGACTCATTCCGAGGTACTTCGTTTGGAACGACATCGCCAATCGTATCCTCTCATCATCGAAGTGTTTGCCAAGGTCACCGGCTACGCTTGCCCAGGGTTTGAGAACAGTAGCAACACGCATTGCTCTCTTCGTCATGACATTCAGCGGGCTGGTCCAGGGTGTTTGCAAGCACTGTTTGGAAACCTCAAGCTTCCTTCGATTTTGTTTCACGTATTTTTTGAAGCCGTTAGCGTTTTTATCACCCGCAAGTTCGCGTATACGTTCTGTCATTTCGTCAAGTTTACTGGTCGCATCGATGTGCCCACCAGCTCCGAATACAAGTCGGTACATTGGGTCTAGTGGCATGAGTCCGAGTTCTTTGTGTGCATCTCTTCCGATGGCTTGGAAGATTTCTTCGATTACCTCTGGGTAGTGAAAGAATGTTGGTCCACGGTCAAATGTAAAACCATCCTTGTGGATGAGTTTTGTACGACCGCCTACTTGTGGCTCCTTTTCGATAACGGTGACATTGACGCCGGAATGGGCGAGCAGAAGGGCACTTGCAAGACCTCCGGGGCCCGAACCTACAATTATTGCGGTTGGCTTTGCTGTTTGAGACATAGCATTTACTACGAGGTTCGACATATAAAGAGCCGTTTATATCCTTGACTTTTGATAGGGTTTTTGTAGGGTGAGTGAAAGCCTAAGATTTTGTCAACATCACGCCTCAATAAGCATGATAAGTGACCTCATTGTGGACCAACTACAGCCTTAGGTTGGTGGGTGAAATTATGTCCGATTGGAGTGCAAAAAATCCGTACATGACTCAAATTACTGAGAATTATATTCTCAATGGCGAGGGTTCCCGAAAGGAAACACGCCACATCGTATTTGCACTTGGTGATTCAGGACTTGACTACAAAGTTGGAGACGCTCTTGGAGTGATGTCTGAGAACCCGCCACACATCGTTGAGGAAATCCTTGATATTCAAGGGTGGGATCGGAACCAAACCGTCCAGACGCACAACGGGGAGAGGGACTTGTACACCGCTCTTAAGAAAGATTTTGAGGTTCACATGGCGAACAAAAAATTTGTCCAATCACTTGCAGGTAAAGTGGTTTCATCAGGTATGAAAATCTCATTGAAAATCGTTGCTCGCAGTCGTTCATCTCAAGATTGGGAAACATCCGAAACATCCGCCACTCCACCAGGTCTCGCTGTTAGCAAAGCATCCGACGACCCAGCAGCGAAAGTAGAAGCACTTCTCGGTGATGAAAAAGCGATTGAAGATTATCTTTGGACTCGAGATTATGTTGATATCATGAGAGAATTCGGAGTGAAATACACTCCTGAAGAATTTTTTGACTTGGTTGGCCGACTTAAACCACGTCTGTATTCCATAGCATCATCTCATGATGCACACCCAGGATTTGTTGAGCTAACAGTTGGAATCGTTCGATTTGAGTATCATAACCGTGCACGTGGAGGACTTTGCACCCAGTATATGGCCGATGAAATTGACACTACTGGCAACCCAATTGGCGTCTTCATGTCACCAACAAAATCTTTCATACTGCCTGAAGACAAGGATATCGACATCATTATGGTTGGTCCTGGGACTGGAATTGCTCCATTCCGTGCATTTATGGAACAGAGAGTATTTGATGGCGGAAAGGGTCGAAACTGGTTGTTCTTTGGAGACCAATCTTCGAAGACGGAATTTTACTATAAGGAGCAAATCGAAGGATGGATGGACAGTGGTGACTTGTACAAGTTTACAACTGCTTGGTCGAGAGACCAAGAAGAGAAAATTTACGTCCAGCACCGACTCAAAGAACACGGTGCAGAAATTTGGGAATGGTTTGAAAATGGTGCATACTTCTACATCTGCGGTGATAAAACCTACATGGCTAAGGATGTACACCGCGCACTGATTGAAATCGCAATGGAACACGGTGGAATGTCTGAAGACGATGCGACCTTCTTCATCGGTACAACGATGATGAAAGACCAAAAGCGATATTTGCGCGACGTGTACTGATTTTCTATCATAGGCCTTCTTCAGGCAGTGGCACACTCTTTACCGGAATGCCGTATTCAATGGCTCTTTCTTCCATTCTTTTGGTCCATACAGAATCCGGTCCAGGAAAAGAAAGCATATGCGTGGCTTTCTCAAGCATGGTTCTTGCGAGTGTAGCCACTGCTTCAGGCCGTCCAGAATCATGAGACGAGTTCGGTCGCGGTGCAATCCATGCTTCAGTAAATACTGCCAACTGGATGTTGTTGTTATCTGCCCATCGCTCAGCAAGATAATCCACACCACTCGCACCACCAAGTATGATTAAATCTGGATATGCATTATCTTCAACCCAAATCTCAAGTTGCTCCTCAAGCCAGCTATAATCGTAAAATTTAGAATTTCCACATATCACTAAATTTACTATTCTTCCGTCTCTATTCAAGTCAATTCCGGCCAACTCATCGAGGGCCTCAGCTCCAGTCCGGGTCATCTGCGCCATAAGGGGTCATCGCAGTCATAATGTATCAAATTATCGTTTGCAATTCGTGAAAATGATTGAAAAACAGTATATTATTACTACATTTCGGCAAATAATCGATTTTATTTGACGGAGTACGGTTTTGAAAACAACTCGGAATTTGAGGTTTTTTGAACGAGTTGAACCGTTGGCATCATAGAGTTCTTACTCTTCGAGTCGGTTATGGCCTTCAAACGAGTCCTCATTGCTAATCGCGGTGAAATTGCACTTCGTATACTTCGTACATTGCGCGATATGGGCATTGAAGCTGCAATCATCCATGGTCGAGAAGACCGCCTTTCTTTGCCCGTTCGTTTCGCAGATGTCGCTTACGCGAATTACAAATCCAATCCATTGGATTCCTACTTGGATATCGAATCTGTAATTACTGCTGCAAAAGAAATGGAATGTGACGCCGTACATCCAGGGTACGGTTTTCTCGCAGAAAATGCGAATTTTGTTCGCCGACTACAAGAGGAGGGTATTACTTTCATCGGACCTTCAGCAGATGTCATCACATTGCTTGGCGACAAGATTGAGGCACGGGCGGCGATGGAATCTGCAGGATTACCTACCGCAAAAGGTTCGTCTGAACCCATCTCTGATGCAGCAGTTGCTTCTGCTTTGGCAGAGGAAATTGGATATCCAGTTATCATCAAAGCAGCAGCAGGTGGCGGTGGAATCGGAATGCAAATCGTCGAACAATCTTCAGAATTTGAAAATGCGTTAAAATTGTGTCAATCCCGTGCAAAGTCTGCATTCGGAGACGAACGAGTTTTTGTTGAGAAGTATATTCAAGGCGCTCAGCACGTGGAGTTCCAAGTACTTGGAGACGGTAAGAAAGCCATTCATTTTGGTGAAAGGTTCTGTTCAATTCAACGCCGACATCAAAAATTGGTTGAGGAGGGTCCTTGGTTAAGCGATGAAAAGCGTGATGAGATTGGGGCATTGGTCTGTCGTGGTGCAGAATCTGTCGGCTACAAAGGTTTGGCAACATTTGAATTCCTTCGTGACGCAAACGGCGATTTCTATTTCCTTGAGGTCAATCCTCGTGTCCAAGTCGAACATACTGTGACTGAGCTCATCACAGGGCACAACTTGGTTGAATTGGGAATCCGAGTTGCTCAAGGCGAAGAACTGTCTCTCAATCAAGATGATATTTCCTGGAACGGTCATGCAATTCAGTGTCGACTTAATGCAGAAGATCCAGCCAAATTCATACCAAGTCCCGGACGACTTTGGGAGTGCCATTTTCCATCTGGCTACGGTATTCGAGTTGACACTCATGCCCACCCTGGCTATGAGATGCCAGGGTGTTTTGATTCACTGTTGGCAAAACTTTTGGTTTGGGGGCGAGACAGAAATGATGCTGTTAAGCGAATGAGAACCGCTCTTGATGAGACAGTCATTACTGGAGTTGAGCATCTTATCCCATTGCATCGACGCATTATGGATGAAAAGGATTTCTTGAACCGAGACATAACGATTCAGTATATTGACATGCATCAAGAATTGCTTGGTTGAGCTGTTTGGCCCTACGAAAGGAAAAAGAATCGAATCCCTCAGGGATGGACATGGATGTTTTGATAGTTGGCAGTATAGCCTATGACAGCGTAGTTTCTCCTCTTGGGCATGTGAAAGATGCTTTGGGTGGTTCTGCTACATATGCTGGCTTGTCGTGTTCATTTCATGCCAAAAGACTGGGCCTACAACAAGTAGGATTGGTCGGTGTTGTTGGTCGAGACTTTAGCAAAGAAGACCGTGAAATCTTGTCCGGTAGTGGATTAAATCTTGATGGCTTAGAAACTGCAGATGGAGAGACATTTCGTTGGTCTGGCTCTTATCACGGAACCATGGCAGAGGCGCAAACTCATGACACACAATTGAATGTCTTTGAGCACTTTGAACCGAAAGTGCCTGATGAACATCAATCACCAGCGATAACCTTCTGCGCAAACCTTCATCCAAGCCTTCAATCACGAGTGCTGGAACAAGCAAGTCCGGAGCGACTTTCAATGCTAGATTCAATGAATCTGTGGATTGAAATTGCTCGTAATGATTTGATTGAGGTGATGAAAAAAGTCGATTTGGTCATCATCAACGATGGCGAAGTCCGAATGCTAGCGGATGATGAAAATTTGATTCGTGCTGCCCGCAAAGTGGTTGATATGGTGAATGTAAAATCACTTGTGGTAAAACGCGGTGAACATGGAGTTCTGGCATTCCAAGGAGATGAAATCATTTCCATGCCCGCTTTTCCAACCGAGAAGGTCGTCGATCCTACAGGGTGCGGTGATACTTTTGCAGGTTCAATTGCTGCCCATTTAGCGCATGGAAACGGCCCACTCTCCCGAGATGAACTTCGTAGAGCACTCCTTTCGGCGACAGTGACTGCGAGTTTTACCCTCGAATCTTTTGGTATAGAAGGACTTCATTCGATGACAAATGAACTGTACGAAAAGCGTCTCGATAGTTTTGAAAAGATGCTTCGTTAGTCATCAATGCGAGGCAATCTTGCCCTTCCGCCTTGTTCAGAATTGAGTGTTTTGCTGTCCTTCAATTCTTCAAAAGAAATGCTTTCCAATTGAGGTGTTTCTGGCGAATTTTCTTCTTGCATTTCCTGTTCAAGGAATGTGTGGCGTCGTTCAAGATGAGCGAGCATGGGTTCAATCTCGTGGTCCGGCAAATCTCCACCGCGACTTTCAGCCAGGTTTCGAATGGATTCGATTGCTTCGGATTGATGAGTTTGAGCAGAACGTTGACGTAATTCATTGGTTGATGAAGACCCCGATTCATCTTTGTTGACGGTTTTGCTGCTGAGCAAACGAGAAGCAAAATCAGTCGCACTTTCAATCATTTGAGCGGCGGCAGGCCGAACCAGTTCTCGAAGTCTACCCGTCTGCGGGTTGTTTGCTCGAGATTTTGGCCTTAGTCGACTATGAGGGCTCTGGGCACTCTTTGGTCGCAGTCGAGAGGTAGTTTGGTTGGTAGATTTCGTATTTGGCGGTATTTTTTCAGGCAATTTTGGAGTCTTTCTGCGTGCCAATTCAATAAGTGACGGTTGTTCTTGTTCGGTTTGAGACATTAGAATCGAATCGGGAGAATGGAACTCGTTGGTCTGTCGTTGATTTTCCTGTACAGGCTTTCTTTGAGGAATGTGTGCTCCTTCAGGTCCAACAAAACTTGGAATGAATTGGGTTGGCATTTCAGTCGTGCGGGCTTCATTCCGATTGTGAATCATTTCAGCCGTTGTCGATTGGGTAAGGTGCTGATAAGATGGCAGAGGTTGTGGTTGTTGAAGACTTGGAAGTGGTGAATTCGTTTGAGCCGTAAAATGTTGCTGACTTTCAACACTTGGTCGGGGAAGTGCTCCTCTTCGGTCATGGGCATTTGCGATACCCCTTCTCATCAGTCCATGTTCTGATTGAAGCGCGGTTCGGTTTTGTAAATCCGAATCACCTAGAATCCAACTTCGTGCCTCTTGCACCTCGCCAAAGTCAAGATCTAATTCTTGTTCAACAGCCCCCATAGAGGTAATTGAATCCGGCAGTTCTTCGACCGGCAGTTCTTGTGTCAAGAAAGAGGCGATTGACGGTGAAGAACTCAGATGTACTTGTTTAACGGGGACCTCCTGCATTTCAAGCATACTTGTGTTTGGAAATTCGGTGTTTCGGTTTAGAATATCTAAACCAATGCGAGCATCATCCATTGACATTCCGGTAAGGAGTCTTTTGAGCAGCGTGGACATTCGCATTAGTGATGCATCGTTGCCAATAATGGTGTGACAATCACCAACATCGGTATCGATTGTGAGGGTCGGTTTTCTGGTTCCAAACCATCCGAGAATGAACGCTATACCACATGCTGCTACAGCCATTTGGAGAACATCTGGAATCAATATTCTTTGAGCAATGTAGAGTAAACCAATGCCAAATAGGGCAAACCCAAAGGGAACAAGTCGAGTATGATGGTGGTGAACGCGTAAAATATTAGCGAGGCGAACAGAAAGTGTTCGCCCTTTCCTGGTTTCAAACGACAGCATGCGCTCATCCACTAAGGCTTGAACTTTTCCTGATCCCATCAAATGCAGAGCCCTGAAGACTTCAAAGTCTTCTGCACTTGCAGGACTGTCCTCCTGAACTGTAATGCGCATCCCAGCGCGCAAACCACATGTGCTGGGTTATGAAACCACCGATACTTGATGTGCGATATGAGCGGAAAAATCGACCGCTAGTTCGGAGCCGGAGCAACTCAATTTTCAATGAGTTCGGCACTGCCCATAATCCTCGGTTTTGAATCCAATTGAGCAATCAGTGTTGGTTCAGGGTTTTGCCGGCGAATAAAAAGTGGCGAATCCCACTTTATCGTGAATTCGTCGCCGTGAGCAGAGCTAACCCTTCCTACGACAAATTGCAAATCAACACTTGCATGCACAACATCTCCTTCAACAAGGGTTCTTTTTTGGAACGGCGAGCGATTTAATTTCATCAACGATTGTTCATGTGCAACAACTGCAAGAGGGATACTGGTCCCGGTTTTTTTGTCTTCAACAGCAGGATGTACAAGTAAAGAACCGCTTCCAAGATGTTCTTCTTTTGCGTTCCTTAGTGCGAGCCCAACACGGTCTCCAGCAACCGCAGATGGTACATCGTCATCCATTACTTGCAGGGACTTTGCGTTTCCAGTTCCGTTTGCAGGTAGCAAAAGAACTTCGTCGTGAACATTGACTGTTCCGGATTGAACATAGCCTATAGCAACCAGGCCAATTCCTTTGACATTGAAGTGTTGGTCAACCGGGATAACCAATGGAGCATTTGCTATTGCGGACAAATCATCTGCAATATCATCCATAAACTGATACAATGTATTCCTTAGTTCAATTCCGTCAGTTGAGGCAAAAATCCACTTTTCAAGCCCAGCTTGTTGGAACAACATTTTTGCCTGTTCTTCATCAACCCATCCACCTTGAGGGGCATTGATTATACCGATTCCTTTGGTGATATTTGCGCTCGCAAAAGCAACAAGGGTTTCGCCAAGCGTGGCATTAATTTCTGAAATCTCAATGATGCCGACCCTTGCAGCCGATAAAGCATTGAGAAGTGGACGAAGGCGATCGGGGTATTTTGCCGGACGAATCAGCGATAATATGCGAGGGCCATCCGGACCGGATTCTTTGTGGACATAGGTGTGAACATCTCTTTGATCTGTCGGTTTAGCAATTTCTCGAGCCAAATCATCGGTCCCGACCATTGCAATGTTCAACACAGGCATGAACATCCCACACAGATTTGTCAAATGAAGATAGGGGTGGTTTCACTTCTTTCGATTCGCAAGCATTTGCTCTCGAATTCTTTCAGCATGCTCCCAATCCTCTTGTTCTTCGCTGGTTTCAGCAACGAATTGAGGTATAGGAATCGGTCGCATCATCGAATCAATGGCCACGAAAAAGAAGTAACCCTCACAAATTTTCTTTTTCTCCCATGTCGCCTTATTGATTGCAACTGCAGTTACCTTCGTACAAGCGGTATGGCTACTGGTAAAGACTACTTTTCCAGTAACTTCCAGTAAATCTCCTTGACGTGCTGGGGCAATAAATTTGAGCGTATCAATCGAGATGGTGACGAATTCACGGTGGGCGAATTTTGAGCAAGCAATACCACCGGCTTTGTCCATAATTGAGAGAAGTTTACCACCGAACAATGTGTCATGGTCGTTGGTATCACCTGGGAAAATGTGTTCGATAAGCGTTACAGGTTCCTTTGAGTAGGGTTCCATGGTTGCCCGAAAGAGTTCTCCCTCAAGAACTCATGTGGAGTTTATGCGCTTATGAGGTGGTTTCTTCACCTCAAGGGATTAGCGTAGCATATGGTGGAGCAGAAAGTGTGTATCGCTTTGGTTTCGGGAGGTATAGACTCTCCGGTTGCAGTTGCTCGAATGCTTCGAGAAGGTTGGAGCATACATCCAGTTCATTGTTCACAAGAGCCGGTCACAGGTCCTGAAGCTGAAGAAAAAACTATTGCTGCCCTACGGTATTTTTTGGAAATGGAAGGCCCTCTTGGCGAATCAGCTCGTCAAAATTTATCTCGAGAGTTAACCGTAATTCCAGTCGCTCAACAATTGTCACTTTTTACTGAGAAATGGTGTCATACAGAGTACTTTATTCACATGAAACGCCTATACTGCGGACTTGGAGATCTTGTTGGAACTCAAAAAGGCGCTACGCATTTGCTGACAGGTGAAAATCTTGGCCAAGTTTCAAGTCAAACTCTTGGAAATTTAGGTGCTATCGAAATGGTGACATCGTTACGGATGTTGAGGCCTTTACTTGGCATTGATAAGACTGTAATTATGCACATGGCTCAAAGCATGGGTACCTACGAACTGAGTTTAGGCCCTGAAGTTTGTGATGCTCTAGGTCCTTCATTGCCGACAACTGTAGCCAACCTTGAATGGCTTGAAAAGAGTGAAGAACGGGTTGGAGGTTTCCAAAACTTGGTGGAAGAGGCTTGGAAAAATCATCGAATTGTGCAATTATGATTCATTTTGAAGAACCCCCTCCGTAGGAGGGGATACTTGGGCAAAAGCCCGTTGTGATTATAGGTGAAGGAATCCTCGGTTGGAAACAGGTGAGCCTATGAGCAAAGATAATGGACAATTAAAAGCGGCTTTTTTTCTCGTATTCTTGATGATTTTAGCGCCATTTGCCGCTGCGGCAAATGTCAATACTTTTGGCAACGGTAACTCCACTGCAGATATTGAATTGCGAGATGGTACTGCGTTTGTCAATGGCGATTCAGGTGCAATCCATCTGCCAGCTGCGGAAACAGTAACATCTGCGTCAATGGACATATCGACAGAAGTGTTTGAACACAGTGCACAATCAAGGGTTGACCTTGAGACAATGAATCGTGTTTGGAATCCAATGTTTAACGGAAATACCACTCAATTTTCAAACATTGGAGCGTTCCAAATCGAAGACGGTTCGAATGCCATACCGGTTCAACTTGATACTGATGGTTTCCTAACTGATTTTGAAGAGGACCCCGCAGGTTTTGAAGATCATCGCCAGTTCTACACCGAGGCAGTCGGATGGGATCACTCCCAACTCGACGCTCTTTCTCGGCCTCCAAACAGTAACATTCCGGATTGTGCAAGTGGCGAGTATTGCTGGGGAACTGGGCTTTTCGATGATGACTACACTGCTCTAAACGGTAACAGAGTGTATGTCCTGACAACTCCCCCTATCTACATCGATCCCAGTATGAAGACCCAAATCGCATACTTCGATTCTTGGCATGATTTGGATGGAGAATCCGGTTCTGGGCCGAATCCCCCAATCAAATATCGAGATTGTGCATATATTGAAATTCGAGAAGCATCCTCTTCAAGCACTCTGAATTTCTACGAACCATCTGAATTCCAACCAATCGATTTGTTCACCAACTTGACAACAGGTATTGGCTATGGTGCAGGATATTATCAAGTGTCATCAAACACCAATACTGCAGGTCAAATCGACGCTCGTTGCAACGGCAAATCTGCTGGTGATTTTGCATTAGGGGGAACTTCAACTTCAGCACAAGCCCCAAACGGTTGGGCCAATCTAGCACTTGATTTAGGGCCCTATGTGGGTAAGCATATTCAACTTCAATTTGTAATGGAAGACAACAATATTGGCAATGCAGATGGTGGCAAAGCCGGATGGTACATTGACAACTTCCGTGTTGGAGATTTGCTTCCTCAAGCCCAATCAATGACCTTTTCAGACCTTCTCCCTTCAGTTGCCGGAGGCCAAAACCACCCAAATGGCTACGGTATCGTAACTGTTGAATCAGAAATATCTTCCTCAGCAACCATAACTGTTGACGTTCTTGATTCTTCGACGAAACAAATTGTAAACGACCGAGACGGTAATCAATTGAAGGATTTGCAAGGTAAAATTGTTGAGTTATGGGGTGTAAATTCAACCCAACACCCGAAGATTGACTTGCGGTTCAATTTTGATTCAGGAAGCGAGCGGCTATCGTCTCCTATTTTCCATGGTTTCAGTATAGGCACTCGGGTGGGAACAGGTTTCAATCAAACCAGTGCTGAAATTCCATTGGATGTTGTCGATGGTGTTTGGCAAGCTCCAGGTGGCGGAGAGCCTGCCACCTATTCCCCAATAGTCATTGATTCCTCATACAACCCGCCTCTCGAGCGTAGTTTCTTCGACAAGCCGATTACCCAAATTACGCCGTACATTCAAGACGATTGCGCAGAAATACCTTCACTTGATATCTATGGATTTGGAGGGTCGTCACTTTCATCTTTAGTTAACGGAACAACATACACTTTTGATGTGCCTATTTACGGATTTGAAGCTCTACTTTCCTATGCGAATGCCTGCAATGTGGGCGGGATGTGGTTTGATCTCACTTTCGGCCATCACGCCGAGTCACTCGAACTCGATGTTGGAGGCGACGGTGTTGCGGAATGGGGATTTAACGAACCTGCTTTCGGAGCCTTTGGAATGCAGAATCAATTCCTTCAAGCCAAGGTAGACAACATCAACTATGGTCAAGATTCTTCAATCATGTCGATTGACAGCAACGGAGTTGCTGAAGGTGGCACATTCATGTTGCCTAAGGGCGCAGATGTTACATCGATTAATTTGGTCTTTGATGAAGTTGGTATTTATTCCACAGTTGATCAATTGGAAGGATTCAATCTTTCGATTTTGTCTGGAACGCAGGAAGAAGTTCTTGGTGATGTCATGAACTCGACTTTGATAATGTCAGAAAGTTTGTTTGATATCGATATTAAAACAGCATTAAATTCGCTGATGGAAAACCCGTTTGTACCTATCAATCATTACGATTCTTATGGAAATGAATGGCTGGCTTTCCGGTTTAGGGCCGAATCCCCAAATGCTACAACTGGAGCTCAAATGACTGTTCGAGACCTCCAAATTTTGTACAATTATACCGTAACGATTGATTCATCAAATGGATTTGCCAAAGAGTTGAACAAAGGAGTTGCACTTTGGGATGGCGGTTCTACGGCTGAAGTGGAAATGAGGCTCAGCAGTACAACCGGAGGCAAAGCCATGTTTTCAAATCTCCAAGTAACAACTTCTGCAGGATACGAGAATTCCATCAGTTTGCTGGGCAACCCGTCTGGATTGTATCCAAACGGCGCTATTTATGAAATCACAACGACTCATGCAGTCAGTCAATTAACAGGTGCTGTTTTAGACGAAGCAACACTCACATTCGAATCAGCTACTGGAAATGCAATTCTCAGTTACACCGACACTCTCTTGTTCTACGAATCATCGGACGTCGGAGACATCATCACTCTTCAATCCTCCAGTGTCAGCAACATCAACAATGGTAAACAAATCACATGGCGATTTACTGTCAATTCCAACTGGGAGGATTGCGCTCAAGTGCGTATCTATTCTGGATTGCTCGCGTCCAACGGAGTCAACGGTCTACCTGACGCTACGTTACTCTCTCCCTCTATTGGCAATGCAGTGGAGAATGATGCAGTAATTTCATCGTTCTCTTTGGTAAACAACATCGGTATTGTGCAGGACCTCGATTCCGCTTCGACTGGACAAGTCATAACGCTGAACGGTTCAATTCGCCTTCAAGACTTGTCCATAGCTCCTAATCCAAGTTCGTACTTCATGATACTTGAACAGAAGACTTTGAACACAACCGGTGAGAATATTACCATTGAATGGATTACTGTTGCGAATCGCTCAGGAATCCCCAATGGAGATTTCTCTTGGAATATCGATCTAGGTCAAGCAGCAGGAGAGGATACCTATCGCTTTAGATTGGATGGATACGAAGGTGGAGAAACCCTTTGCCCAGAAGCGTCATACCGACCAGATAGTTCATGTGGAATTCCTTTCAATGTCTCGATAGATACTTTGGACCCTGACCTGCTTGAGGTGCGAATCTTTAACGGTCTTGGAGACCTTTCAAACGACGATAACTGGAGAATAATGGTTGATGATACATGGGTTGTACCGTCAACCACTCAACGAATCCGCCTCAATGCGAGTGATTTACCGTCTCCTCCTGAAACAATGAATCTCAAAATATGGGTTGAATACGATCACGATCAGAATTTGAACGGTATACCCGAGGCTGACGAATACATCACGGTTCCAACGACCAGTGACGGAGAGGCTCCATTTGCGAATTACACAGCCACCTTCAATGATATCGCCAATGTTGGTCAAGACCCAGTTGGTCGAGTCAGCGTGTGGGTGGAATCTTTTGACAAGGCAGGAAACTCCATTGATGGTGGAGCACCTGGCTTTGAAAACGATCATTTCACCTACGTCTCTATGAACTCAAAGTCGCCGGTTATTCGAAATTTCTTTGTCGACGATTCTCAGTACAATCGATTCCTAAAATCGAATCAACAGCAATACGAAGGAAAATGGAATCAAACCATGTATGCTGGTAACGAGTACCATCTTATCGTCGAGGCAAACGATGACAATGGATGGAGAGACGTTGATTATTTCCGAATCGATCTTTCAGATGACCGAACCGACATGACCGTGTATTACGCACCTCGCAATGAGACTGCGTGGACCGACAGTCCTTACATCGAAATACTTCCAGAAATCATGGGCTCCGGTGGACCTCAAGTTCTTTCGATGGATGGCGCTACTCTCATCAATCCATTTGAGTCCGATTTCTATCTTGATTTACCAATTCGTATGACATGGGGCCTCCCGGGTGCAACAACATCTCTCAACACGCCAGTTCTTTACATGAAAGATTTGGACAACGCTCTCTACCGAATGTTGCCAGCTCCTGGTAGACATATTCAAGATTGGTATTACAGCGATGGAATACAACTTGATTTCCGTGCTGACTCGGTTGCAGACCAAATGATCTCACCAATATTTACTGATTTGATGACTCCGATTACCCAAGATGTTCGCAAGGGATTTGTATATCCAGGTGATGTCATCTCTTTCGAAGGACAGTACGCTTATCTTGACGGAATTACGAACGGAGTCTACATCAATCCTGAAATTGAATTGACTCTTGAAGTTACACGAGCCGCTGCGGGAATGGATGGGGCAAAAGGATATATTGCCTATCCAGGTGAAGTTTTCTACCATTCGTTTACCGGTGGAACATTTGATATCAACATCACAGCACCTCCGGTTTCAAACGATTACCAGTATTCGTTCCGTTTGTGCCCGTACGATGCCAACAACGGTGAGGGTGGCACCAACGGCGAGTGTGGCACTCCTGCAAATCCGATAGCTGGGCTACCGATGGGCGCAATTGATACGACAAATGCTATTTGTTCGGTTTCTGATTCGTACGGTTGCAGTAGTTTCAACTTGAAGGTCGATGCAACAGCGCCACGTGTTGTTGCTAATTCGTGGACTCTTAAAGATGGAAATCAACAACCCATAGCGAATGTTTTGCCGACATCGACATACCACTGTGTCGATATCGAGGTTCTCATTGAAGAGCAGGAAGCATTGTTCCAAGGAGATGTCGCTGTCGCTTGGAGTTTCTTCACCGACCCAACCACGAACACCGTCTGGCCAACGTACCGGTCTACTTTTGGTGATGAACCGATGACTCAGCAACTTACCTTGAATCCAAGTGGCGGTTCGTATTTCGCAACAGCAGATTGCGTTGATTTATGGCCAATTACCGATGGTCAAAATGACCTCAACAAAGACACCCAAATCAACAGCGTCGAAGTTGTCTTTTGGATTGATGGCAAGGATTCAGCAGGAACACAAGTGCTGCTTGGTGGTGGACTAAATGATGATGGCGGCATAGGGCCGATTTTCTCTAGCGACCCCTCTCACCGTTCCATGTATGAATTGATTTTTGAAGAAGCATCTTTCTCGGTAAAGAATGTCCGCCTCACGCCAG
>JASLVU010000060.1 GCA_030741225.1 Candidatus Poseidoniaceae archaeon
AGATTCTCGAGCCTCTTGGCTCATCGATGCAATTTCTCTGTTTGATACGTGGCTCATTCGCTCGCCTCCTCGGTTGCTGCTTCTGCTGCTTCTTGCTCTGCGCGGATTCGCAATTCTTCTTCAGAAAAGATACTGATTTCGTGAGGGAGGCGTGTTCCAGGCCTCATTATTTCTACGGTAACACCGATTGTACCGAGTTTCTTAACAGCCACGGAATATCCCTTGTCCATGTGTTGTAGTGCTGTTTCACCACAGTATTTGACGTGCCCAAGAATAAATTTCTGGGTTCGGTTACGAGACCCTGTCAACTTTCCTGCAACGGTTACAATGACACCTCGAGCGCCAGATTCCATGATGTTTTGAGCAGCACTGGCTCCAGCACGGCGGTAATACCAGCCACGCTCAAGTGCGGATGAAATCTTTTCTGCCATGACTTGAGCGTTCAATGTAGCAGCCTTACGGTCAATTTCTTCGACCTTAAGTTTTGGATTCTCAATCGAAAATTCCTCGTCGAGCCTCTTCTGAAGTTCATTGATGATTTTTCCTTTGCGTCCAATGACCATTCCGGGTCGCTCAGCATGGACTGTAACTTCAGTTCCAGCTGGAGTTCGTCGAATAACAAGGTCGCCAAATCCAGAATTCTTGGTGTTCTTCATTAAGAATTCCTTGACCAAGAGTCGTTCGACATTTCGGTTTACGATTGTTCGAAGAGTACTTTGTTTTCCTGCCATAATCATTCACCTCAGAAGTCGTCCTCCAACTCATCGTCTTGGACTGTAAAGTCTTCAAGGAATATTTCGAGATTCACTTGGTAGTGATTCGAAGGAGTTGCACGTCCGCGTGCACGAGGGATGAATCCTTTGCGGATTTGTCCACGGTGCGCAGCAATGTGCGTGATTTCCATTTCTTCAGGATCGACATCTTCGTATTGATGTCGAGCGTTTTCCATTGCGCTTTGAATCAGTTTAATGATTGCACGTGATGCTTTGACAGGATAGCGGCCTGGGCCAACTTTTCCTTTTCGGTGCCCAACCATTGAAGGACCGCTACGTCGCTTCTTCTTGTTCCCACTTCCAAGTCGGAATGGAACCGCTGCTGCTTTTCTGCGTATGTCAGCTCGATCAGAATCAATTTTGAGAACTTCATTTAGGAAAGCAATAGCATCACCCGCTCTCATGTTCTTGACATGTCGGCAGATTTCGAAACAATGCTTGACATGCATGTCCATATTCACCGCACGAGCGGTAGCTAGGCGGCTTCCTTGGAGAAGCTGTGTGTAACCCTTTTGTGGGTTTTGACGGCGCTTTGAACGGCGATCTAATTGTGTCTTAACCATACATCACACCTCACTTTAGGGCTACGTGCTTCGACGACCGAGTTGCACCGACACCAGGACCGCTGTGAGCGACTCCTCTTCGGGTAATTGCGAATTCGCCAAGATAGTGGCCAATCATTTCAGGCTTTATCTCAACAGGTACGAATGTTTGACCACTGTACACTGAGATGGTCTTACCAACAAATTCAGGGAGAATTGGCATATCTCTTCGATGAGTTCGAACTGTTTTTCCATTCGAGCGGCGAACTCTGTTGAGGAAGTGTTCGTTCTCTTCAGAGAAGCCTCGGACCATCGAGCGACGAGCTCGAGCAGAAAGTATCGTTGCAATGCAATCTGCAGTAGGATTGTCTTCTGGTGGATAAAGAGGCATGTTGGACAACTCTTCAACAGAGTAGCCACGGTAGGTGAACTCTTTCTTTACACGGCCAGTTGTCGTCGAAAGTCGCTTACGCGCCTTACGTCGGCTGGCTTTAGGTGTCATAAAGGACTTCTTCTTCTTACGCGCCATACATCTTCACCTCAAATTTTCTTGCCGCGACCTCGACCTGTGCGGCTTGGTGCAATCAGACCAACCTTGGCACCCGGCGGGGTGCCACGAGCGACTGAGTTTGGACCGTGAACTGCTTGGTGGTTACCTCCACCGTGAGGGTGGTCAACTGGATTCATTGCAACACCACTTACGTGAGGATACAACTTACCACGAGCCTTGGCTTTGTAGAATGCTGCACCAGCAGTGCGAAGTGGCATTTCATCGCGGCCATGGCCAGCAAGAACGCCAATTGTTGCTCGGCAGTTTGCCGGTAGTTCTCGTAGTGAACCAGATGGCATGCGTACCCGAACTTTATCGCCAATTCGTGCTTCAATAAAACAAGAATTTCCGGCAGCACGTGCCACTTTACCACCATCACCTGGACGGAGTTCAAGATTGTTGATCGCTGTACCTTCAGGAATGTTACCCAATGCAGTAATGTTTCCCGGTCGTAAAGCTGCATTGTCGCCAATAGCAATACTTGAACCAACAGAAACACCTTCGGTTGCGACAACCAATGTCGACTCTCCGTTAGGCAACTTCATTCGAGCGAGAGGCGCCGAATGCACCGGACTGTGTACCAATTCTGTAATCTCACCGACGACACCTTCAGTGCGAGGCATGCGGTTCGCACCAGGGAACCGATGGCTTGCAACACGGTATCGTGGAGAGGAACCTTTTCGTTGTGCACGTATTCTCTTACCCATGATAAATCACCTCAGAATGCTCCTAGACGCATAGCAGCGTCTTCAGCGTCATAGCCTTCAGCAAGCTTCACAGAAGCGTGCTTGCCATGTTTGGAATTTCGAACATTGACTTTCGCAACTTCGACTTCGAAGATGGTCTCAACAGCTCGTGCAATTTGGTCTTTGGAAGCGCTGCGCAGAACAATGAATTCTAGACGTTGTTCAGTAGTACGGGCTTCCATCGATTTTTCTGTCAACCAAGGTTGTATGATGATGTCGTATGCGTTCATGATGTTCACCTCAGTTGAGTGCCTCCACAGCATCTTTCGTAAATACGGTCAGACGACCAATGTCGCCACCAGGCGCTAAGTCTTCTGCACAAAGGTCTCGGGCAGCAACTACATCGACACCTGGGAGGTTACGGGCAGCTTGTGCTAATCCGGACTTCTCCTTGACAACAAGAAGAACAGACTTTGGAGTTTTGTGAACTCGCCCACGCATTGTTGCTTTTCCAGCGCGAATCTTTCTACCGTTTCGAGCACGGTTCAAATCTTCACCGAGTCCAATTTGGTTGAAGATTGCAAGAACTTTGCGTGTTGCAGAGCCATGATTAAACGACTCGATATTGAATTCCTCGCTCTTACCATCTCGAACTTCAGTATAATTGCCAAGAACGATAGGTAGGCTGGAGATCTCGTCAGAGAGGCGATGCCCTCTGGAACTTACTGTTTGAATCGAAGTTGTGGCAGAAAGAGCAGAATCACGAGCTAGTCTTCGTTCCTTGAGGTTGAGTTTTCGACCCCAATTCTTCTCGACCTTCGGTCCGTGAGCACGTCGACCACCAAGTGTGTGTGGGTTTTGAGCACCGCGGCTTTGTCCAGTTCGGCGCATGATTCTTGAGACACCACGACCCTTACCCCACCATTCGACGGAGTGCTTCATACCAGACATTGGAGCACGCTTTCCAACATGCGCTCGTGAACCGTACGCTTGACGACGGTTTGCACGGCTTGATGCGACTGCCAACTTGATTAGATCGGTTCGCAGTTCGGTAGAGAATGCATTTGAAAGAGTGACTTTCTTGCCGTTTTCAACAGAGATTTCGAAACTCTCTTGCAAGCGGCCTGCATCAACTTCATCTTGACTCACAGTATTGGTAATATCGAGAACATTTACTTTCAACTTCATACCCCCTGCTTCGATGATGTACTGACATACGTAATTTCGTAAGGATGCAGAGGTTTATCTGAACCTCTGGTTGCATCACGGAATCGTATAAGTCTCTTAGCGGGTCCAGGGACACTTCCCTTGACCAATATGTAGTCAGAATTCACTTCTCCGTAATGGAGGAATCCTCCAGCTGGAGTGATTGCGTGTTCTTCAGGAGAAGCAACTCGCAGGATTCGCTTGTTGTATTCTGTGCGCTGATGGTAACCGGTTTGACCTCCTTGACGGATTGTCTTACGGACATATCCATCGCCAAAAGCACCCATATTACCGTGTTGTCTTCGCTTCTTTGAGTTCTTGTGAGACTGTAATTTACCGCCGAATCGCTTGATGACACCTTGCCATCCGTAGCCTTTCGTAACTGCAACGATATCGGTAAGGTTACCTTCTTCGAAGGCGTCAGCAAAAGAATATTCTTCACCAAGTTTCTCTTTAGCATAAGAGAGTTGGTCGCTCATACTTCCACCGTCAAGACCGATTTCCATGACATCAGGAGTCTTAGAAGGCAAACTCGAAACAGATGCTGGTTGAGTTGCAGCAATGAGACGAACTTCGACCAAATCTGCTTTTTCGAGATTTTCAAAGTGCTTTTCAGCATCGTGTTCCTTGCGCTCAGGAAGGCGCTTGAAAAGATCGGGGAATGCTTCGGAAATCTGCGCTGCATCAGCCCATGCTTCTCCAGCAGCTTGCTTTCCGTAGGGAGTCATGGTGTATCCACGTACTCCAAGAATGCGCATCTTTGGACACTCCACGACAGTGACCGGTACACGAACTTCTTGTCCAGCAGAAGGACTGCGTGGGTTCAAATCTCTAGAGAGAATGTGTGTCATTCCGGCTTTCCAGCCAGCAAATCCTTGCATTCTCACTTCACTTGCATCGGTTGTAGGCCACGATTTAACCAGACCAAATGTACGGCTAGCACGCTTTCGCGGGCTGAACGCCATCGATCCTCGTCGTGGGTGACTTTTCTTTGCCATGTCGGATTCCTCCTTTGTTTTGTACAACGCATTGGCCCCACCGTGGGGGGCGTACGAGGGCTCTCGGGACAGGAGTAGCCGTGACACTGCGCCCCAATCCCACGAGCGGGGAACGAGACAATTGGGGTCCTCAGGGGATGGCCCATTGTGTCTGGCTGCTCACCTTTGAGCAACCATCCGACTTACCTCCCGTATATGAGTGGTTCGGTCATCAATTGCGGAGAGGTAGCGTGAAATTCCTATGAAAAGAGAGTTCATGGAATCTCAAAAAAGTGTTTCTACAATTCGTTTGAGATTCTCTCAATGAGGATTCACCTTGCATTCAGTTTCAAAGCACCCTCCACAGTATCCTTTTGAACCCTCGACTTGAAACCTCTACCATGGCAGTCGTGGTTCATCCCTTTCTCAAGGATGGAGTTGAAGCGAGAGCCTACCAGATGATGACATTGCGAAATGCAATGGTTGCATCAACACTCATGGTCATGCCTACTGGGTTTGGGAAAACTGCTGTTGAATGGATGGCAATGGCTGATTCATTGCTCAAAAATGAAGGGAAAATTCTGTTGATTGCCCCGACAACAGGGCTTGTTGAACAGCAACAACGTATGGCTCGCCAAATGCTTGAGATAGACCCAAACAAAATCGTCACCTACACCGGTGATTCCGCTCCCGATGTGCGTCCTTCGATTTGGAAAGAGGCACGTATCATCATGGCAACATCACAAGTCGTACGCAACGATGCATCCAACGGAACAATTGATTTGTCTGAGATTGGCTTGCTCATCGTTGACGAAGCCCATCATGGTACGGGAAATCACGCCTATGCCCAGGTTGGAAATCTGTATCGGAGGGCTCGTGAAGGAAAAGGAGGTCCTAAAATTCTCGGTGCTACTGCCAGCCCGGGTTCGAACGAAAAAAACATCATGGAAGTCATTCGTAATTTCGATTTTGACTATCTTGAGGCCTCACGCAAAGAAGACCCTATGTTACAACCATACGCAGTTGAAATGAATACTGTACCGCATCGTTTACCGTTACCTGACGAGTTGCGAATGCTGATTGCACCCATTCGCTCCAATTTTGACCAAGAAGCGAAACACCTGCAGGATATGGGCTTCTTGGCTCCGACTGGGCACATATCTGGAAAAATGATTAATGATGCACAGAACAGAGCAAGCAAAGCCATTCAACAAAGAGATCGAAGAGGGTATGATGCTGCACGTCGTATTGGTGACCTGCGCAGAATGCATATACTGCTTGACTTGCTCCATACCCAAGGAATTAACGCAGCAACAGCATTTCTCGACCGGGCTGAAGAAGATGGAAGAGCCGGAGAAAGAGCGACTAATCGATTTGTTGCCAAGCCAGCTGTTCACAACTTTCGAATTGCGGCAAAAGATATCGATGAACTCCATCCGAAACCGAAATATGTTGTTGAACTTGTGCAAAAGCAAATCCATGAACACCCTGAAAGTAAAATTATAGTGTTCACAGAATATCGAGACACGGTTGAATACTTGGTTTCAATTCTTGGTTCTATAGAAAATGTTCTCGCTGATAAATTCATTGGACAATCTGGCAAAGGTAAGCGAAAAGGAATGACTCAAAAACAACAATTAGCACAACTTGAACAATTTCGAGAGGGAGCGATCAATGTCCTTGTTGCCACATCAGTAGGCGAAGAGGGTTTGGATGTACCTGCAGCAGAACTCGTCATTTTGTATGAACCAGTAGCAAGCGCAATCCGCATGATTCAACGACGCGGCCGTACTGCTCGCCAACAAGACGGGACCGTCCACATCTTGATTGCACAAGAAACTCGAGACGAATATGTCAGCACCGCTGCCGAAAAGCGAGAAGAAAAAATGCATAGGCTGCTCAAGAGAATCAAAGACAGAGGCATGATTGCTACTCGGCCTCCTGCTTCAGATCAGGTTTTTGAAGCATTTACAATCAAATCCAGCGAAGGCGAATGTTCTGTTCCGGAATTCATTGAGGCAGAAAAGGAAAAAGTGAAGCAAGATATCGATTCGAATGAACATTTGATTGAGAGTAAGGATGAGCCGAAAGTTCGTACAATACCCGTGATTCCGGCAACTCACCGTCGTCACAGTCAACAAATGGGACTTGAACAGTTTCTAACACCTCAGCCAGAACAAGGTTCAAAACCTGAGATAAAGAATGATGTCAGTCCTGAAAAACAATTGCCGATACTTGACGGTCAGGCGCATCGACAGAAAGAGAATCTGGCTGCTGCTGCTGCATCTGCAACAATTACTGAGTTCTCAAAAGACGCTGAAGCTGAACTTACCATTATCATGGATCATCGTGAAGCATCTTCGACTTTAGGTCCATATTTGCGAAGTCTTGGTGCCAACGTCATCTTCAAGCGTCTCTTACAAGGAGATATACGGGTTTCAGAACGCATCCTCATTGAAAGGAAAACTGCACGAGATCTCGTCAGATCTCTCACAGATGGACGGTTGTTGCATCAATGCCGGCGACTTTCTGCAAATGCTGCACGGCCTATGCTGCTTGTAGAAATTGGTGAGGTTCACGGGCAATTCGTACATCCCAATGCAGTACACGGTGCCTTGGCCCATGTAAGTCTTGATTTAGGCATCCCTGTGATGATGACAAAAAACCCGGAAGAAACTGCTCATTTTATTCTTGCAGCGGCAAAGCGAGAGCACGATATGATTGAACGAATGGCATCGCTGGCTATGTCCAGAGCACCACAACAGGATGATGAGCGGGCAATTGAACGGGCAGTTTCTGCAGCAATGGCCGAGATCAAAGCGATTGAACTCCAAGAAGATTGCATCACTCCTCTTGCCGATCGATGGAATGAAAATCATCATCAAGAAGCAGTAAATATGCTGTCGGCAATTTCGGGCATAGGCATCAAGAAGGCTGAATCATTGATTGAATCGTTCGGAAATTTGTCTGCAGTATTTTCAGCATCTGTTGAACGACTTGCAGAGTGTGAAAACATCGGAAAAGCAAATGCTGTTCGGATTTTTGATGTCCTTCATGGATGATTATCCGCCGATAACCAAAGCACGGGTTCGAAGTTGGGCAAACCTATCTGGATAATGCCCGAATGCGAAGGCGACTATCTCTGCAAGATGGAGAACAGGCATGGTCGTGTCCTTGCGTGCAACCTTACCGGCTTTGGATTGATAGGAGTCCAAGTTTGAGTGAGAAATTGTACAAGCTGAGACGAGAATATCAGCACCGCTTGATTTGGCGTCCGAAAGAACCGCTGCAGTCATTTTCATAACAGGTTTGTTGATTGTAAGAAGCGAAGGCGCTCCTACGCTTTGGCATTTGAGTTCGTAATCGACTGGGGTGCCTCCCAGTGCGGTTATCAGCTGTTCCATGTAAGTTGGCATAAACGGGTCATCGTCCCCACAGGCGCCACTACGTTGCATGGTTGAGCCGTAATATGCTGCCACATTCAGTCGAAGGGGATTAATGACTGCGTCGCGTACTTTGTCAAGTCCAATCTCCTCAACAAGGAAATGCAAGAGGTGCCGTGATTGAGATTCACCAGTATATTCTATCCCTGAAGTTCGGGCAACAATATTGTTCACGTGGTTCGCAAAACTGCGGTCTTCATTGAATTCATCAATGGTATCGCACATAATACCATGGCTCGTAGCGCATGTCGTAAGAATATCGAGACCTTTCGATTCAGCCAAAGCTAAATTTCGAGCAACCAAGGCGTGTTGTAATTTCGGCGAAGATTGTTTGATAATATTGCCACCATCACTGCTAGCACGGGGCAATTCAATCAGTTGAATATCAAGGGTCTTGCACAGTGGCTGTATACAATCTTCAACTTCAGAAGATGCTGCACGTGCAGCATTACCCGGATAGTATGCCATCTTGATTGCCATCAAACCACCTCAGAACCTCTGGTCAATTTCGTTGAACAAACTAACAACTTCGTGATGATTAGCGACCTTGCCATTAATCATATTCGGAATCTTACCAATGCCTGCTGGCGGGACTAAAAGCGCTTGAAGACTGCGGAACGGAGGAGCTCCAGTACGAGTGAAGCCGAGTACCATTCGAGCAGAAACGCCATCAAAGATGTTGCTCAAGAGACCCACAGGACCGAGGACTTGGCGGTACAATGTGGTCTCGTTAACATTTCCACTCCATTTCACGCTTCGGCCATACCACTTGACGAGTCGACCATGAGCACCTGAATAATTGGACGCATTGAGGAGTTTACCACGAGCAGTGTTCAAAGCCTTTGAGGCAATTCTTCCATCTGCGCCGTATCTAGCCACAGATGAGAAGTCTGTCTCAGCCCAAACACCGTGTTCACTACCAATTGAATTCATGATTTGGGCTTGTTGTGCTTCACCGGTTCGAGGATCGATATTGCGAGCCCATTGCTGCAGTAAGACGCCAGGACCCATGTATTCTGAATCATAGGCGAATGTATCTGACATCGACTGAAGAAGTTGGTAGGATACCACGTCGCTCATCGCGTGCAGTGTTGTTGCAGTTGCTGGCTCCATGGTTCCAATGGGGCTTCCATTGAGTAGAGAGAAACCTTCTCGAGGATCTGCTTTCATCCATGGTGATACATCGTTGCGAGCAGATTCAAACGAAGAATAGTCGACAACCAAGTCAC
>JASLVU010000061.1 GCA_030741225.1 Candidatus Poseidoniaceae archaeon
CTATGCGTTTTTCTGAAATCAAAAAGAGAGTAAACTCCTCCTCAACAACCGTTGCAAGACGATTGGGGGAACTTGAGGATCATGGTTTGGTCACTCGTACGGCATTTGCGACCGTACCTGCTACTGTAATATACGAACTAACAGAAGATGCGATTACACTGCAACCCAGTCTCGAATCTATGTTTGAATGGGTGCTTAATCGAGCTGATAGTTCAGTATGAATTTCAATAAAATACAATTGATATATCATTTCCATGAAATCACGAGGGTTCTTCCAAACTCCTCAAGACATTTTGGAGAAGAACAATGGGTGTTCAGCCCCCCAGTACACTACCTACCGTTGTATGCGTAGTGCATTCAAGAAGTCCGTTGAATACAACCTCTCTCGTGACTACCTTCTGCTCGCCGGCAAACCACTTATTATCCTCTGGAAAGACGTGACTTCATGTTTCAAGGTAATGGCGGAGATGAGGAAGGAGGTCATTCAAAAGTTGACAATTATGACCCAAAAACACCCGCTATGAAGTCGTGGAAAAAGAAATACCTCGTCGAAGAAGAATCCGAAATTGAAGAAGAGCTTGAGGAAGAAGTATCTCCCGCTAAAGATGCATCTGATGCGGATAAACAGTTCACTACATTTTGCCTTGTCCTCATTACAATGTCAATAGGAGGAAGTATTTTTTCCATGATTGGTTATTATGTTGGACCTGAATCCTGTGACAATGACAGTATTTTCGAGATTCTCGGAGTATTTGCTTTCAGTCTGAGCATGATGGCTGGAATTCCGGTAAACATCATCATTTGGCTTCTGTCTTTGACGAATCCAGAGTTTAATTCGAAAAACGTATTGCTCCTAGTCGCGGTTCATTTTGTTATCACTCTAATATGCGGTGTAGCATTTAATGGATATCTTTTACAAGACATGTTCTGTAACGGCGGCCCTGGTTTTTATGTCACAGCCAGCCCCATTTAATTGGTTTTTGAGTGGGTTTTTCGAAAACTAGATGTTCACAAACAAGTTGTCGTTTGAGATGTACGGCTTGAGTCCACTGAATTTTACGTTCAACGGCAGAAGTTTCTTGTATCGAGATGCGGAGTAATATGTATGCCCGCCGAGATAGTTGGACCTGCTGTTGATGCGATTGGAGAGTTTATGGATGCTGAAGAGAACAGATGGTGGATTCGCCCACTTAAAGTGCTTCTATACATCGGCGTTTTCTCTTTTTTACCAATTTATTTTTACTTCTTGTAACCGCTAACTTTGCTCAAATCTCTTCCCCTTTTGACAGAGCAGTTCGGAATTGAACGATTTGTGAGACCCACAAAGACAGAATCAATATTCCCAAGAACAGATTGAAAGTAAGGAGTTCGCTTATCAGCCATAAACCAAGATAGAATACTGAAACTGCGGATGCCAAACCTGCTTGCAACAACGGTGCAAAACGAAGTCGGGGGTCGATAAAGCCGTAGACATAATATCCACCCCAAAAATAAGCAAATGGAAAAGCGAACAACGCGTAAACAATCCCCAATAATAGACCGAAAAGCGCGAACTCCGGACGTAGGTCTGGCTGGCTTAGAATAATTTCAACTG
Organism: Candidatus Poseidoniaceae archaeon; assembly: GCA_030741225.1. Classification (GTDB taxonomy): domain Archaea; phylum Thermoplasmatota; class Poseidoniia; order Poseidoniales; family Poseidoniaceae; genus MGIIa-L1. The sequence goes on from JASLVU010000061.1 coordinate 1,595, forward strand.
CAAGAAAAATTGCTGCAAAATTATGCATTATTTGATTGTGAAAAAGGAATTGATGATCGTGATTACGTCTTTGACGAACTTCTCCAGGCAAGATGACAAGTCGAACAACAGTCGAGGTTAGAAATGCTGAACCAAGTGCAGTGGCAAATATTGCTACTTGAAGCCATTCAATCCAACTTGGAATTGCTCGATTAAGCAAGAGAATTCCTGATGCTGAAAATGCTGTAAGAAAATACAAGAAATTAGCAATCAAGGTCCAACTACTGAAGGTTACGAATTTTTCCCATTTCAACGGGTGAATCAATTCCTCAAGTCGGGTTTGGTGATTGACTACAACCATGTTTCCAGTCTCCATTCGAAACATGTATACAATAGCGCTTGCTCCAATAGCGAGACAAGAAAGACGCCAAATCAGCAACACACCTTCCGGAAGATTGGATGAATGAAATGAAGGAAAGGATTCAGAGAGAAGCAAGTTGATATCCCATGACAACAGAAAGACGACTGTGAGTGTAGCAATAGCAAGAAGAGTTGCGAAACTCTTTGCGGCAGAACCCTCCTCCCCATATGCTAGAAGGTCAACCATGTCAACTCGGCCCACTGATTGTTTGAAAACTCTTTCACGACATGGAACGCTTTGAAGAAGATGAAAATTCTTTCTTCATCATTTTGAATTCGGCACTACATTGTCTAAATATCGATTAAGTTACCTCGGGACAGATTCGCATAGCCAAGGAAATGACGAGCAACATCACACAACAATTCTCAAGAGCCTTCTTGAAATGGTACCTCTATGGAAAGAGTTCACTTGAATGTACAGTTTGCAAGACTTGAAACCGATGCACGGCTTCCGACCCAAGGTTCGTCACAAGCTGCAGGTTGGGATTTGTATGCGCTTGAAGAAACTCGAGTCACACGCCACAAGAGTTCAATGATTCGAACTGGTCTTGCTGTTGCGATTCCCGAAGGATGGGAAGGACAAATACGATGCCGTTCATCTCTTGGAAAGAAGGGGATGATCATGCCGAATGGAATTGGCACCATAGACTCTGACTACAGAGGCGAACTGATGGTACTCGCCACTTGGATTGGTCAAGGAGATGATTTCATCGTTGCCAAAGGTGAGAGAATCGCACAACTACTCTTTGCTCCCGTTCCTGTTGTCACCATTCAAGAGACCACAATGGAGGATTTAGGACAAACGGAACGCGGAAAGGGCGGATTTGGCTCAACTGGACAGTTTTAACAAGGCATGGATTGATGCCATAGTTCACATTGGAATGAACATGAGCGGAACCCGATACGTCGATGTCCGCAATCTGGGAGTTGTTGAATACCCTGAAGCATTGAGGCTAATGAAAGAACTTCAGCAACAGAGAATCAGCGATGAGATTATCGACACTTTACTCATCCTTGAACATCCTGAAATCGTAACTGTCGGGCCTCGAGCACGAAACGATGGAATTGTTCCTCCATCCGATTATGCATCCTTTCCTGTTGACAGAGGTGGCGGATTAACATGGCACGGTGAAGGACAAATCGTAGCCTATCCAATATTCAAATGGGACCTTGAAGGTGAGGATTCAGTAGCAGCGATAATTTCATTGCTCGAGGATTGGATTATACTCGCCCTCCAACAATGCAACATTGAAGGACATCGCGACAACCGAATGCAAGGTGTTTGGGTTAACGGGAAGAAAATCTCAAGCATTGGACTTTCCTTTCTAAGATGGACTTCTCGGCATGGATTCACCATTAACTACGATACTCCCCACAGTCGAGTTGAGATGCTTGCAGGTTGCGGCCTGCAAGAAAACACCACAACTTCACTAGCGAGCCAGGGGTTTCAAGTTCAACGAGAGGAGTTGCTGAACGCTCTTTATTCCACGATGTTCGATTCTATCAACAGAAAAAGAAATGTTGAGTAAACGCATCTATAGAGTAAATTTCTTGAATCATAGGTTTTTTGAAAACAAGTGCATAAAAGGCAGAACCCCGCGCAATAGGCATGGGCGAGGTTGTTGTTGGTATTTCGGGAGCATCCGGTGCAATCTACGGTAAACGCCTCGTTCAAGTTCTCACACAGAAGAATATTCCTGTGCGTCTTGTTGTCACGAATGCTGGCGAAATTACGCTCAAACACGAATGCAACACGACCAAAGAAGAACTTGCTGAAGAAACTGGTGCCATACTCGAAAATGACAAGAATATTGGTGCAAAATCCGCCTCAGGCTCGGCGAATATCGATGCTGTTGTGCTCTGCCCATGCTCAGGAACCACACTTGGAAAACTCGGAGCTGGGATTGGTGACAATCTCATCACACGCTCAGCAATTGTTGCCCTCAAAGAGCGAAGAAAGTTGATTCTTGTACCTCGTGAAGCACCCTATGCCACCGTGCATCTTGAGAACATGCACAAACTCTCGCAATGGGGGGCGATTGTGATTCCCGCATCACCCGGATTCTACAACCATCCGCAATCCATTGATGACATGGTTGACTTTGTTGTTGCTCGAATTCTCGACCATATTGGTGTCGAGCATGTCCTAGGCAAGCGCTGGACCGGGGAAGAGATTGAGTGATTGGTTTACCGCCGCATTCTTGAACAATGACTCGATAAGGTGTTCATGGACGAGCAGGATTTGTCGAAGCATTCGGTCGCCGAACTCAAAGAAATGCTAAGAAATCTAGGCCTACCAGTGAGTGGTCGAAAGGCAGACCTCATCGCTCGTTTAAGTGATTTATCTAGCGAGAACGATTCGGCACATGATAGTATTTCATCTCTAGATAATTCAGTCAGCATGGAAGATGATGTAGTCCTTGCGGAGCCCACATCATTTCAACAACGAATGCGAACGCCAGTATACGGGCCATTCAATGTCGGTGCACTTATCGCAATTGGAATGGCCCTCATTATGGTCACTGCAGCCATCTTTGTGTTCAAACCTGCATGGTTAGGTTTTGAACCTGAATACGACTATGAATTGATTGATTTTGATCAAACTCAGGTCCGAATGTTCGCTGAAGACCTCGTCGGACTGGGACACCCTGAATGGGAAGGGCGAATGAGTGGAACCGTCGAAGAAACAAACACTTCGCAGTATATTCTAGACCGTCTTCAAGACATGGGCTATACCCCACAAAACAATGAATTTCAAGTTCCAATGCATCATGTCAATTCTGAACCAAGTTTTCGACTGTGTGTTCGTGGAGCTTTTTCAGTCTCCTGTGAGGGATTTGGTGCCTTTGGAGCTCAAATAACTCCATTCCAACATCGCAGCGATTATGTGATTCAAGGATTCTCAGGACAATCAGAATACATGTTCGATGAAGAAATCAGTGTCACGGACCTTGGTAATGGATCTGATGAATCCTTGTGGCAATCTGCAACAGGAACCATTGGATATGTCCGTGCTGAAAGTTCACAGTTCAGCAATACTGAACTGTACAGTAACGCTGCATCTAACGACTTGGCAGGACTGATTAGTGTAAACAAATACCATCAATGTGGTAAGATAGAAGGAAACGATTGTGTTCCTATTTTCAAGGGAACAAATTACGATTCTCTTGTCGAAGCAAATGGAGGAAGCCTTCCAACTGATATTCCGTTCATTTCCATATCAAAAGATGCTGGAGAAATCTTTGAAACAATGGTTTTGAACTCGAGTGAACCTGCATCTATAGAACTCATAATTGACGTGACCAACGACCAGGAACGAACCATTTACGTACCATGTGGCACCATCGAGGGGAAAAGTTCTGAAGTCATTATTGCAGGTGCTCACCATGACACAGTTTACCAAGCACAAGGTGCGGTAGACGACACTTCTGGAACTGCGAGTGTTCTTGAAATGGCTCGACAACTGGCTGAAATCATCAACGAAACCGGTACACCCGAAAGAACAGTTCGTTTCTGCACCTGGGGCGGCGAAGAAGAAGGTTTGTGGGGCAGTCGAGCTTACGTCCAGCAAATGCAGAGTAGCCTAAGTGATAACTTGCGTCTTTACATCAACTTTGATATGAACCATGTTGATGCAGATTTTGCGAATCGAGGTAACTCTTTGACGTTATTCACCAACAACAAGGACGACTACGACCACATCGTACGTATTGCAGACCTCTACAAACAGGAAAGAAGTGAAATTGCTGATAAGTATCAAATTTTATTCAGCCTTCTTGACGGAGCACAAGGAGACGCTGACCAAATGCCTTGCAACTCCGATCATTGTCCATTTGTTTACGATTTGGACGGTAAAACAGGACGTGCTGCTGTTTGCTATGGAAGTGGTAGTTGGGAATACCATACTTACCTTGACACAATGGACCGATTTAATGAAGAATCCTTGGCGGTATCTTCAACAATCTACGGTACCTACATGAGATTGCTTGCTTTCAATTCAGATGTATGATAGCGAGAGTTTCAAGAACAGAAGTTTTCAGGTGAACATATGGTCTCTCCAAGTGCATGGGCATCTCACATTTTGGTTCCTTCAAAATCTGAAGCAATACAGATAAAATCCAAAGTCACCAAATTGAAAGATTTCCAAAAGCTGGCTCGAAAGAAAAGCACATGCCCATCGAGCCAAAAAGGCGGAGACCTCGGGTGGTTTCGCAAAGGTCAAATGGTGCGAGAGTTTGATGATGCTGTGTGGTCAATACCGGTCGCAAGTACATCTGACCCTGTGAAAACTCAATTTGGATATCACTTGATATGGGTTCATGAACGTGATGAATAGGTGTTCTCATGACATTACGTGTTGCCCTTGAATCCTACACTGTGATGGCTAAACATGGCTACTACCCACATGAACATGAATCCGAGCAGCCTTTTATTTTCAGCGTTTGGACCACTCTCAAGCGAGAACCAAGTGAAGAAAAGCTTGAGCATACAATCAATTATGCGGATATTCAAATCGCTATAGATAAGGTCATGTACAACTCAAAAGAACCAATTCTGCTCATGGAGACAATGGCCCAAAGAATTGCTGGATTGCTTCAGCAACTCGACAATGTCGCATCCATACATATCCGAATCGAAAAGCCTGAAGCTCCGCTTCCGCATCCCGGTGGTTTAGCGGTAGTTGAACTGGAATGGACTGAATAAGTGCGAGGCTTGAAACCCAACAACATCTACGGAACAATATGGCGGATGAGGTACAGCGAGTGTTTGTTCCTTCTGCTGTAGAAGAAGATGGTAATTCTCTTGCTTTGGGTTGCTTTTCTACTGAGGAAACAGCGTGGCAAGTTTTGCGGACCTTCCTCAAAAAGAGCGACCAAATGCTGTTAACTTCTGCTTCAGTCGTTGTATGGGATATAGATGTCGTTGGAGAAGGAGGTATTACGGTACTGTCGACTATGGAATGCAAAGACTGCCCAGTTTGTGGACGAAGGACATTCTGGATGGATTTGGAAAACTTTTCTGCCCTCTGCCACGGTGATGCATGTGCTGCATGGGTTGAAGAAAGCACAGTTGAACCAGGCATAATTGACTGTGGATGGCCTCCAGTACGTTTCTTGAAACAGACCCAAAACATCGAAGAAGCCTTCAAGGAATTGTTCAAGATTGGTGATCAAATGAAAGCAATTTCGAGAGTTGAATCTATTCCACAGAATCAAACACAAGCGATGCTTGATGAATTCAAAGCACAGAATCCCGATTTAGAGTAAGCGAAATAAGATTGGGCCCACAAAGCCAAATGCGAAAATCCCAAAAAAGATGAACATCCAGATACGCATTTGTTTTTGGTTTCTCTCGTCCCGTTCATTTTTGTCAATACACTCTTGGTTTTTACAAACACGTGGTTCCGCTGAGAGTTTGATAGGAGTAAAGCAGATTCTGCAATGCTTGTGTGGCTGAACGCGACCGGAAGTAACAGAAGAAACCTTGTTGGTCATTCTTGCTATATTTTCTCGAACCTTCTTCGCATCTACCATAAAATCACCTACTGTATGAGCGTTCCTTCAAACGGCTTTCCATCTAAAGCCTGCTCTAAAATGGACGTGTCCCTGCCGTCAAGTACTGCCAAAGTAATGGCCGAACTTTGAGCCCAACCTACTGCAACTGGATCAATAACGGCTGATGCACCAGGAGAAAGTGGTTTTCCAATTCCAGTTATACTTGCTAATTCATCAAAAGTCATATTATTGAAGGATTTTGCATCTTCATGCTCTCGTGGGTCCTTATCAAAAACATGGCTTACATTGGTGGCAATAATGCAATGTCCTGCACCTGCATCACGGGCAAAACCGACCGCTACTGCATCGGTAGTATGTCCCGGAGTAGTTCCACCCATTACAACAAGGTGGTGAGCATCGAGCAGTTTAGCCGCTTGCTCAGTCGTCGTTGGAATAATAGGAGCAACATCACATCCAATGTCCAGAAATATTTGTTGAATAATTGTCGCATTTAATCGAGTTGCTGCGATTCCTACTTCGTCAAGTCGTGCTGAATTGGAAACCATACTTTTTGCCAATTCAATTCCTTCCCGAGCAGGTAAACCACCGCCTACGACGATTCCTAAATGACGACCATTCCCTTCGATATGGACTGCAAGTTGCCGGAGTTGTCCAAACCAAGCGATTCGTTGATCAGCCTCTTCTGGACGTAAGAGACTACCTCCAAGGGCGACAACCTGACGTCGTGTCATCAAACAACCCTCTCGCCCACATACTTTGAGACTATCCCCAAATAATCCCAGCCAAAGCGCTATCACTGCGGTTGAAACAAAGTTGCAAACGATTGTCGAGCATAAGAGAGTTGAAGACCCCTCAACCATGCCCATGAATTGAGGCCAACCCAATGTCTGATGATGCAGTTCTTGCAACGCGACGGCTTCGTCTCAAAATTGCGCTTGAAGATTTGCGAGAAATGAAAGGATTTGGTACCGAATTGGTTACAATAATTATCCCTCCTGACAGACAAGTTTCTGATGCCCGTTCACTCCTTCAAAATGAGCACGGACAAGCTGCAAACATCAAATCGAAAGGAACTCGAAAAAATGTCCAAGGTGCAATCGAGTCAGCCCTATCAACACTCTCGAAATACAAAAATGCTGGAGAAAATGGAATTGCTCTTTTTGTTGGTTCAATTATCATTGGCAATAACAAAAACAGGATGGTGAATATTGTTGTCGAGGACCCACCACAGCCCCTAATTTCTTTCCGATATCGTTGCGACTCGGTTTTTGAATTAACACAGCTCGAAGACATGCTTGTCGATAAGAAGTCCTACGGCTTGTTTGTGATCGACCGCTCTGAGGCTGCTTTTGGAATCGCATCTGGAAAAAGAATTCACGTGCAAGAACATTTGGTTTCAAACATCATGGGTAAGCACCGCCAAGGTGGTCAATCTGCACAACGTTTCGAACGCTTGATTGAAGAGGCTGCTCATAATTTCTTCAAAAGAGCAACTGAACACGCATCATCCTACTGGTTACCAAATCTTGACAACATACAAGCCGTCATCGTGGGCGGCCCCGGTGCAACCAAAGATTTCGTGGTCAAGAACGATTATTTCCATCATGAAGTGGCGAAAAAAATTGCCAAAACGACATTCGATGTAGGTTATTCCAACGATAGCGGTGTTCGCGAACTTGTTGAAAACGCTGGGGCCATGATGGGAGAAATTGAACTCGATGCTGAACGACAAGTGATGAATGTTTTTTTGGGTGAATTGGTCAAAGCCTCTCCAAAGGCTGCATATGGGGAACGAATGATTCGTCAAGCATTGGAGCAAGGCGCTGTAGGCCGATTACTGATTTCAGAATCGCTTCGGAAAAATTCACTTA
>JASLVU010000062.1 GCA_030741225.1 Candidatus Poseidoniaceae archaeon
AATTTGCTTGAGGGTGATTACGGGATACTCTTTCACTAAGTTTCGAAGATATTCACGTCTCAATTCTACACGGTCGAGGCTTTTATCCAATCGTACGGTTCGGAATCCCCCTCTAAAATCTTGAACGATGTGTCCTGAACGGATGAGTGGTTGAATCAACTTTCGGAATTCGGATTGTGTCAACGCGTGACGTTCCTTGAACAGATTTGGATCAGAGTTCGTACTAAAGAATTCAATGATGTCCCAAAGTTCTTCTTCCGGAGGTTCACCACGAATGGCGAGAAGGTTTTGGAAATGCTCGTATGTTGCCCAAACCTGATGTCCACGAAGGTTAACACCTTGATGTAGCCGATTGGCACTAGCCATGCTTTTCAAATCAACACGGTACAACTCACATCGACCTCTCAATGCGAAATCATCGCGCACTTCATCCACTTTTTTCACAGCCGCACTCTCATGTTCATGCCGTGTTTTTTGGTGGAGGTGGTGTTGGTAGAAAAGTGCCCTTTCTGCGATTTCACGAGGCTGGGGGTCAACCACTCCACCACGTATCATTCGTTCTCCAGCCATCTTGAAGCCGATTGATTCCAGTGCACTTCGAGTAGTGTCGTCAAGATTTGTTACCGGTTCACTGTTGAAGTTCGACATAACCGCAACATCGACCAGTTGGTCTGCATGATTTTCAAGCAAGAGTTCAAAGGCGGTACAAAATTCATCAAGATATGCAGTGGGTACGTGGAGATCTTTGATGACCAGATAGTCGTTGACTTTGAACATCAAAACCTTTCCAATTGGGTCGATACCTTTGAAGACGGGCAAGTACCATCCACGATCCAATACACTTCGAACTTCCCAAATGAATCGCGACACATAGGGGTCGGACTGAGTCAAAATTCGCATTTTACGGTCTTCACGTCGGGGCTGTTGAAGCATTTCTACTTCTTCTGGCATGCAATAGAATGCCTCGGGGTCAGGAACGAGGGCCATCACTTTGGAGATTCGATTTGATTTTTCCAAATTCATCAAGGCAACGGTCAAATCTTCAAATGAACGAGATACATAGAATCTCAACGTACTGCCTTTGACAGGGCCCATGCGTCGAATAAGCTCTACAAGTGAAGTTTCAAAGTCCAGTGTTTCATAAACTCCATGAACGCGATGGAACAGCGATAGCCTTCTTCGACGACCGACGACATCTTCAAATTGTTTTACAACCAACATTTGACGTTCTAGATTCGACATGGCGTACTTCAGGTCACGTTGCAGAGCTCTATGCTCGTCGCCCTTTGGGAAATCGGCCAGAATTTCTTGTCGAGTGACATTCTCTCCTAAAGGAATTCTTTTCAGTAATTCTTCTTCCATAGGTCCTATCCATGGTTCAGGTTTGAGTCCAAGAAGCATAGGGATTGTATCCTTCGTTGTGTAACCCATTCTGTTGTGCAAGAGTCGTCCCATTATGACATCGGAATCGAGTTGCATATCTTGCCAGTCTTTGAATCTGAAATCTTTTACCCTGTACAACAATTCCTGTTGTTTTTGGAACAGCACATGCGAGTCAAAAGCAGTGAATCCATCGTCGTATTGTTTGAATGTCTTGTCCAATACAAGATTCTGAACCCATCGGTATTCGACAACATCTTCTGAACCATCAACAAGCCGATGTTCATCAATTTTCAATATATATTCAGCGTCATCGGTCTGTTTGTAAAAACCAACAGAAAGCACATTTCGTGTTTCCAATTCAAGAAGGATACGCTCGACCATCTTTTTCGGGAACGGGAGTCTCTGAGCGAGAATGTCTCCTATTTGGGGCCCTTCGCTACCGAGCATTTCTATGACTTTGACACGCAATGCTTCATGAGGGTCTCCCAGTTCCTTCTGCACCCATTTCGTAGGATTGCGCCCATCGAATTCTGTTGCTATTTTGTAGGACAAACCTCGAGTGTGTAATTCTCTTAGGTCGTCAACTTCACTACCACCATTTACGGACAAACAGCCGAGAGTACCATGTATCTCGGCCATGAAAGTGCTGAACCATTTTCCATCAAGTTCCTCTGCACCGGTTCCATCGAGTTTTGTAATTTTACCGTCTTGACACAATTCTTGGACCCATCCTCGGATTAAATCGATGTCAACATCCTTGAGCTTTTCTTTGTACAGAGGGTTTTGGAAGGATGGGTCAAGACCTCCTCCATGTGACATAAGAGTGAAGAGTTCACCAGCATTGGTCGGTATTGGAGCTTTGTCCAGGTAAAATTTACTCAATTGTTCTGAAGTTAATTCTGTTGCCAGACTTCGGGTTCCGAGCAATCTTTGAAGGACAGCCGGATCAATATCTTTGACCAAAAAGGCACGTGTTTTCATAGCCATGAGGTCTTCAAATGCAGACATGAACAAGGACATTCCTAAGCGAGATGGGACTGTGACTTTGTTGTGGACAATTCGGGCATCGCCCTTGACACACAGATTCAAAAATTGCTGCAAACTTTTCATATCAATATCGGCAAATAAAATTTCATTTTTTGCTTCACGCATCAAGAGGCTATCATCTATTGTTCGGTGTTTGTTAAGTAGTGCATCAGCCCGTTGTTGAAATTGTTGAGGGCTAATCTCATCGGCACCGATGCGCTTTGGGATAATCATTGACCGACCTGAAACTTCTCGGAATCGTTTTGCAAAAATTTGGGTGTTTACGATATAACGTTCGATAACTTCTGTGTGATTGTTGTCACGGAAGGCTTGATACATCTGTCCAGGGTCAACTTCTTCTGAAGTGCGAATCAACAAACCATTCTCATCAAAAGAAAGTTCAATCACAGAGATGTTGTTCGATTCAGCTAGACCTGCCATGAAATATCCGAGAGCAGTATTGAATCCTCTTCCTCTACATGTTGTAATCATGTAAGTGGGATGGCCTCCGGAGATGACTTGCTCAACCAAAATTCGATTTGGGTCTGGAACTTGAAATGAATCGATCGAATGCTCTTCAAGATGACGGGCTATTGCATTGGCAACGTCGCTTGAAAGCCCATATGCATCACGCAATAGAATTCTCGGGTCTTGCTCTCGCCGAAGAGCAACAATACAGTGCCCAATTAGACTCAGGAGCGCATTGGATAGTTCACGAGAGCGAGAACGGGCTTCACCCGACCAAGACGGTACAGTTGGTCGATGGCCGGTTACAGAGGCAACATTCACACGTGTCCCTTGGATATTCGTCACTCTGTATGTGGAACCGCCCAACAGAATCACATCGCCGCCACGAAGGTTCGAAACGAAAGAACCTGAAAGTTGTCCTAGAATCGACCCTTCCGCATTGAATACCAGATAGGAATTGTCTGGTGCAATTGTGCCTATATTGGTGTAATAAATCATACGAGAATATCCTCTTTTACCGTACAGATTTTCTTCCCAGTCGACCCATACTCGACGTTCTTCTTCAAGCATATCAAGAACTTCAATGAAGTCATCATACTCAAAATTTCGATAAGACCAAGCATTGACAATTACCTCGTAAGCCTCATCAATATCAATATCGTTAATGATTACCAATCCAATCATAAATTGTGCTACAACATCGAGACAGTTCTCGGGGAAATCGAGTCGATCCATATCTCCAGTTTGGATTGCAGCCTGCAGTGCTGCAAGTTCAATTAAATCATCAACGCTCGACGGGAGAAAGCGCGCTCTTGGGATTCCACCTACGTGGTGTCCAGCACGACCAATACGTTGCAAAGCAGTGGCAATATCTCCTGGACTCCCTATTTGCAAAACCAAATCAACAGAGCCGATATCAATACCCATTTCAAGTGATGATGAGGTCACTACAGCCCGTAACTGACCGTGTTTGAGCTGGCGCTCAACATCCAATCGGATTTTTTTGTCCATTGAACCGTGATGTCCTGCAACCAAATCACCGAGGTATGGGCGTAATTTTAGAACAATGTTTTCTGTCATTTTCCGAGTGTTCGCGAAGACAAGAGTAGTTGTGTGTGCCGCGATTAAGTCGGCAATTGCTTCGACATTTTTGTCAAAAATTTTCATGACCGATAAGTCACTAAATTTTGGGTCTGTGATTAAAATGTCCAAGTCCAGTTCGCGAGAACCAGAAATCTTGGCAATGCAAACTCGTGTATTGTTACCTCTACTTTCTTTATCGTCACTTGAAACCAGATATTCAGCAACGGTTTCAAGAGGCTCCATGGTTGCAGAAATTCCAATTCGTTGTACAGGTCGTGTGAGTAAGGTGTCAAGGTACGACAATGTCAGAGCGAGATGAACTCCTCGCTTTGTTGGAACCAGCGAATGCAATTCGTCCACAATCATGTACTCAACTTCACTGACAATCGGTTGGAACCGAGGCGATGTGATTGCTATCGCCAAGCTTTCAGGTGTTGTAATCAAGATATGTGGTGGATTTCGGAGCATTTTTTGACGTTCGGATTGAGGTGTATCTCCAGTTCGTAGTCCAACACGAATTTCTTGAGCACGGCTCGGCAAGTACGATTCAGAAATTTCAGTTAGTGGTCCAATAAGATTTCTTTGGATATCATTTGCTAGTGCCTTGATTGGCGAAATGTATACGCAATAGACTTTTTTGTCGAGTTTATTATCCAGTGCACGGCGAACAAGTTGGTCGATAATGGAAAGAAATGCAGTCAAGGTTTTTCCCGAACCTGTCGGTGAACATAGCAAAAGATGCTCTTGTTCAATTATTGCTGGGATGGCCAATTTTTGTGGTTCAGTAAAGTCCGGAAATTTGTCCTTGAACCAGTTTCGAACCGGTGGACACAACAACTCGAGTAAACCCTCGGTTTCAAGAGGGTTATCCAAGTATTGGATTTCTGCCATTTTTTTTCCACGACCCCAGTGGGTCGACTTGTATGCAAGGGGTACATCAAGGTAACGGATTACGAAGGTGAGTGGCTTGAGAGCAAATTCATTTATTTTCATGCTTGTTTTTTTCTTGCATATGTCAATGTGTTCTCACAACCGGACGAATGTGAAAACACTACACTTCGAACATTTTCCGCCTGATTTGACGGTGAGGTTGAAAGGCCAAACCCTCCAGCAGCAATTGGGCGTGTCCATGAGTGGTGAAGAATCTGGACGATTGGAACGCCTATCCGAGGTTCTCAAACGAAGAGGAATTCTCTTACCAGCGTTTGAGATACATGGCGGTGCAAAGGGCCTCTACGATTTCGGGCCAGTCGGGGGCCGGCTGCGCACTCGTGTGAATCAAAATTGGCTCAATCACTGGTTATCACTCGGCAACATTGTTGAACTTTCATGCCCTACTGTAACCCCATACGAAGTCTTGGAGGCATCCGGCCATGTTGGAGAATTCTCTGATTTCATGACCGTATGCACTTCATGTGATGAAGCCAGTCGAGCCGACACTCTTCTCGAGGGGCATCATCCGAATCCGGATTCTCTTTCGAAGTCGGAACTCCAGTCTTTGCTGAATTCTGTTCAGCCTTCTTGCCCTTCTTGTGCTGCTGCTGAATGGTCTGAAATTACGGCTGAGAATCTCATGTTCAATACCACAATAGGTGCGGGTAAATCCGGTCGTCCTGGCTTTTTACGCCCTGAAACTGCTCAAGGAATGTTCACCTCATTCCCTGCTCTCTATCGGCATAATCGCGAACGTCTTCCGTTTGGTGCTGTGCAAGTGGGAAAGGGTTACAGAAATGAAATCTCGCCCCGTCAAGGAATGATTCGCTTGAGGGAATTCAACATGGCTGAACTCGAATATTTCATCAATCCTCATGAGCAAGAAGAGCATGATTTCTCATCATGGAATGAAATCTCCGTAAATTTGGTCGCGGAAAATCATGGTGAAATGCATCTCACTTTTGATGTGGCTGTGAGGGATGGTATCATTCGCCATCCAACTGTTGGATACTTCATGGCTCAAACTTATGACTTCCTCAAGAACATTGGAATTGATGTTGAACGTTTGCGATTCCGTCAGCATGAGTCCAATGAGATGGCTCACTATGCTTCGGATTGTTGGGATGCAGAAATCCTCGGCTCCTACGGTTGGGTTGAATGCGTCGGTATAGCTCATAGAGGATGCTACGATTTAGAGGCTCATGAAAAAGCGACTGGAAAATCTCTACGTGCACGCCGTGAGTTTGACCAGCCACGAGTAATTGAGATTGATGGTTGGACAATCGATGGTGCAAAAGCAGGCCCTGCGTTTCGAAATCGCGCAGGAATGGTCAAAGCAGCAGTGGAGAGGTTGGATTCTGGTACAGAATTTCCTTGCGAAATCACACTTGAAGACGGTGAGACTGCCATAGTTGAACAGGAACATGTCAAACGTAATCAACGTACTGAAACCCAAACTGGAGAGTGGTATATTCCACACGTGGTCGAACCTGCTTTTGGGATTGACCGAATCATTTGGCACCTACTTGACCATGCTTATGACGAATCTGAAAAGAACGGCGAAACATACACTACTCTGCGTTTAAGCGAACACGTTGCTCCAGTGGATTATTGTGTTTTCCCATTGTTTGAAAAAGATGGCATGGACAAAATTGCTCGTTTGGTTCACTCGAAATTATGCTCTAGAGCGGGTGTTGTTTCAATGTACGATGGTAGCGGTTCAATCGGTCGTCGCTATGCGCGTGCAGATGAAATTGGTGTACCTCGATGCATAACAGTTGACCACCAGTCGCTTGAAGACCAAACGGTAACTGTACGCGACCGTGATTCCGGAAATCAACAGCGAGTGCATATCGACTCTCTGTAAGAATTCTTCAAGGGAATTGGTTCTCTTGGCGGTCAATGTTGAAGAACCCTCGGAAAAGACATCAACCATGGCTGGCGTTAGCGATTGGACTGAACGCCATCGTCCATCCTCGGAACGTCAACTTGAGGGCAATGAGGTTCAAAGAAGAAAAATACGCTCTTGGCTCGATGATTGGAACAACGGCTTACCTCGCAAAAAAGCCTTGATTTTGGTCGGTCCTCCGGGTGTTGGCAAAACTTCTGTTGCCCGAGCAATAGCACAAGACATGGGTTGGAATGTTATCGAACTGAATGCCTCCGATGCTCGAAATGCTGCTGCAATCCGGAAAGTGGCAACGCATGGTTCGACTCATCGTTCTCTGTTTCATAACCCAAATGCAAAAAAGCAGCGAACACTCGTGCTACTTGACGAAGTCGACCACCTTTCCGGTGGCTTGCGTGAAGTAAGTCAGAGTCGCATACAAGACGCAATGCAAGGTGAAGATTCAAAGGGTAATTCAGTGACATTAAAGGGCGATTCAGGTGGTAAAGCAGAACTTCTCCGCCTTTTGGCTGAAACGCGACAACCGGTCATACTTGCCTGCAACGACATCATGGGTTTGTGGGGCAGAGGCTCTTCTTGGAGTTCGACACGCGACCGATTTTCGAAACATTTGCTGACAATTAATTTTGATCGTGCAAATGACGAAGCATTACGACGTATTGCTCGTAGAGTTCTGCGCGAAGAAAATCTTGAATTCGATGACGAGGCAATTGAAGAACTTGTGAAATCGAATCCAGGTGATTTACGTGCCTTAGTTCGAGATTTACAAGTTCTTTCTGCCATATCAAGCGGTCACATTTCAAAGGAAATGGTTCAGGAGCAATCCGATGCCGGGCATCGAGATACTTCCGAAGGTGTCTTTCCAGGACTTGAGAAACTCTATCGTTGCAATAAAGCCATAGAAGCAGTCCGATTAGGCCGTTCTATAGAAAAAACACCATCTGACTTGATTCTTTGGGTGCATTGGAATAACGCTTTCTTGTTCCCTCAAAAGAACTCCATTCAACGAGGAAACAGGAGTCTTAGCGTAGCGTCAAAAATGTATACTGGACAATTTCGCAGCACAGCTCATAGGTCTTGGTACTGGAGTGGCCAACTTGCCAGTCTTTCGGCATCAGTTCCGAATCAAACACCATTCACAAACAGAATTTTCCCAAGTTATCCAAACTTTTTGAGACGAAATTCTTCTCGAACTCGACCATCGATTATGAGGAGGCTTGGAGAAATTACTGGGATGAGTTCAGCTTCATTGCGTGAGGAGTTGTTGCCTTTGTTATCAGCCATGCTCAAAGACTCACCTACTCTTGGTGACTCCACAGATTTTGGATTGTCAATGAAGTTTGGTTTTACTAGCGAAGAACATGCTTCACTTGCAGGACTACCACTCACTCGAGTTGCGACAAAACAACTTATGGCGCAATACGATGAAGAATATGACCGCATGCTGAGTGAGAAAACTTTCGCACCACTGGCCGTCGAAGAAATACCGTTGGTGGAAGAAAAAATCGTTGAGAAGAAGTCCGATTCAGATGATGAACCGAGTTCACCACCTGGACAAATGAAGTTGTTCTGATTACTCCTACTTTTTTCGCTCATCCTTTTCATCAATCAATCTTCGAAACAAGGCTATTGCTGAACGGTCGGAATGAACTCTTTTTTCTCTTTTCCAAGTACGAGGGTGAATCAAGATGACTGCTGTTAACAACTCAAGTCGTCCAAACCACATTAATATCGAGGTAATGAGTAATGCTCCTGAGTTCATACTTTCCCATGTATCTTCAGGCCCGAAATCTCCGAGTGTCGGACCTGTATTTCCGAGAGATGAAGCAACAACCATTGTCACACTCTCAAAACTATCATTTGGCATGAATACTGCTAAAATAAGACTTGAAATGAAGAAAAGTCCAACCCAAACGAAGAGCATACCTACAATTAGACCAATTTGATTTTGCTCTACAACTTCACCGTTCATTCGTATTTGTTCAATTTTCCGAGGTTGAGCGATGCGTACAAGTTCCCTCATTGCTACTTTGAAGGCAAGAGTTACTCGAAGCAACTTCAATCCACCGCTGGTTGATCCAGCACTTGCACCTACTACCATGAGTATGAACAAAATCAAATGTCCAACAAGCGGCCAGGATTCATCCATATAATTGGCCGATGTATATCCGGTTGAGGTGGCAAAAGAAACAACCTGGAACAAACCGTCACGAACTCCTCTTCCAAGTGAGTACCCTGAAGTCATGAGTGCGATGAAAATCGCAAGGAATGCCACAGTGACGTAGGTAACATAGTTGCGAAACTCTTCATCTCCAAATGCCCTCTTGAAATCACCCTCTCGAATAAACCAAAGAAGGGT
>JASLVU010000063.1 GCA_030741225.1 Candidatus Poseidoniaceae archaeon
TGTCTAGAACACGTAGATTTTGATACGAACATTGACGATTTGCATTATCCTCGGAAATCGTTACTTTGAGTAAAAATTCCCCTTTTTCAAGAACATTCTTGGTCATTCCATCGAGCTTGTAAAACGAGGCAAGGGGCATTGTTCGTAGCCCATTGGGGCCGATGAGGTGTACCTCAGCATCCAATACCATCAGTGTTGGAGCAATATCACCTTGATAGGTCGCCACACATAGCGTATTTTGATTTGGAATCACACGGCAATCAGCACCAGTACCACAATCAGCCTTGTGACACCAGTCAATTGAACGGCGCCAATCTTCTCCTTGATTGTACCAGAAACATCGCGTATCAAGGCAAAGATTACCGCCCAGTGTGGCATTTCTACGAATAAGTGAGGATGCTACTTTACTGGCTGCTTCGACAACCAAAGGATGAATGTTGTTTTCGACAGTTAAGTCAGACAGACGAGCCATGCATCCAATCTCATGCAATGATAATGTGTCAACGCCCTCAATTTTAGCAAGAGAGATTACATGGGGTTTCGGATTAAGATGCCATTTGTAATTCGGCAACAAATCAGTACCTCCGGCAACCCAATCAAAATCCTCACCCTTTTCCATCAATGAGCCGGCAAGGGAACAAGCCTCTTCAACCGATGTGGGGTTGTGCAATACAAACGGTGGCATCAGCATCAATTCTCACCCCCCATTTGGCGTTGTTCTTTCTTCAACCATGCTCGTCCTGCCAAACCGAGTTCAGCCAACTGTTCGGGATTCGGTTCTGTTGCAGTCCTCCAACCTTCGACTTGATCTTCCAGAGGTTTTGTAGGGTCAAAGCCAAACAAGACGCCGTTGACATACGGACTTGTGTCTTCTGTGCGTTGTCTGGCTTTATCTCGCAACTTGTGCTCCTGTGCTCGAGAAACAAGTACAGACTGCATTGGACCGTGCGTAAGGCGTGGGCAAGGAAGGTCGACTGGATCGTCAATTTTCGCTTTCTTGACAGCCCTTTCAATCCCCTTAAACACAACATCGGGCGTCAACGGTAGATTGCGTAAACGAATCCCAATGGCGTCATACACTGCGTTGACAACAGCAGGTAAAATCGGTAGAAGAGGACCTTCTCCGGCTTCTTTTGCTCCAAATGGACCCTCTGGGTCGCACGATTCAACGATGATTGGCTCTACATGAGGCATTTCGTGCACAGAAGGTATTTTGTATTCGAGCAAATTTGCATTTTGCAGGTGACCTGTACGACCGTAAACCATCTTCTCAGACAACACCTGTCCGAGACCCATATGGCATGAACCGATGATTTGACCTTTCACAGCAAGTGGATTGAGAGCCTTACCACAGTCGTGGGCAGCCCAAACATTGGTACAACGAATGATTCCAGTCTCAACATCGACATCGACTTCAGCCACATAGGATGAGAATGAATACGCTGGAGCAAGACCGGCAGCTGCACCTTTGTGAACTCCTCCCATCGGAGGAGAACGGTAGGCACCACTGGCAATCAAGGAACCTTTGTCTTCTTGGGCTTTGTGAAGTGCTTTGAGATATGAGACTCCAATTGCAGGGTCATGTTTGTAGTAAATTCGACGATCGTTCAAAACCAAATTATCCGGATGATAACCAAGAATTTCCCAAGCAGCGTTCAGTATTTGTTCTCGAATTTCCAAAGCTGCACGAATGGCTGCATTCGCATTCATGAAGGTCACACGACTCGAATACGACCCCAAATCAACTGGAGAGGTATCGCTCTCATGGCTTCGAACATGCACCATCTCAATCGGCAAAGCCAACACTTCAGACACAACCTGAGCGACCGCAGTAGTCGACCCTTGACCGATATCCGCAGCACCGGTATGAACCGTAACACCACCATCCATGTCGACTTGAATATGAACAGTAGCATGAGGGAAACGATTTGGGTCCCAATGAATCGGCAATCCTGAACCCGAAATGAAGAATCCACACCCGATTCCAATCCCCTTTCCAAGAGGTAACTTTCTAAACTTCTCATCCCAATTTGAACCTTCTCTTACCTTTTCCAAAGCCTCTCTCATACCGTTAGAAGTAATACGAAAACCGCTGATGGTTCTGCTGTGAGGGGGGAGAAGGTTTGCTAGACGCAAGTCGATAGGGTCAACTTGCATTGATTCGGCCATCTCATCAAGACCGACTTCAACAGCACATCGAGTGTTGACTGCTCCGTGTCCACGCATGGCTCCTGAGGCTGGTTTGTTTGTCCAAACACGAGCGCCTGTATAATGAAACGAACCAAGTTCGTATGGAGCAGTTGCCAACACACCGTTGTAATAGGATGTAACGTGGCCAAAAGAGGCAAAACCGCCTCCGTCAATGAGGGCATCGATATCGAAACCGGAAATACGCGCCTCATCATCAGCGGTCATTTTAACCTCAATATGACTTGGGTGACGGCCGCGATTAATCCAATAGACTTCCTCTCTGTCAAAGGTTATTCGAACTGGTCGCCCGGATTTACGCGCTAAAAGTGCAGCACACATTTCATGAGGAAACGGATCTGATTTTCCACCAAATCCACCACCTACAAAAGTTCGAATGACATTGATTTGGTGCATAGGGACGTCCAATACAGTTGAGAGCGCCCGATGAGTGTAATGTGGAACTTGCTGAGGAGTGTACAATTGAAGACGGCCGTTTGGATCCCAGTGCGCCACAACAGCATGAGGTTCAGTAAATCCATGATGAACACCTGCCATAGTCCATTTCCCATGAGATTCTGCATGCGGTTTTTCGACCAATGAGCGGTCACCGAACTCTTGGAATACCCGCTTCTGCACATTTGTTTTCGAAAGGTGATATTTGCCCCTCCAGTGAATTGGTTCGTCGGTATCCTCAAGGCCTTTTTTAGGATCAAAAATTGGTTCCAAAACCTCCCATTCGATTTCAAAAAGATTGAGAGCTTCCATTGCAGTTGCTTCATCAATTGCAGCTACGCAAGCAACCAAATCACCAACATGGCGTACCTTTTCCACAGCCATAGCGTGTTCGTCCTTAGTGACAGGTAAAACGCCAAAACGATGAGGGGAATCGGCACCAGTGGCAACCGCAAGAACTCCTGGAAGTGCTTCAACTTTCGATGTATCAATGGATTTAATTTTGGCGTAATGATGTGGAGAGCGTAGAATTTTACCGATTATCTCGTTTGGCAATCGAACATCATCCCCGTACCACGCTTGACCGGTCACTTTGGCGTTTGAATCAACCAACGGAATACCTTTTCCGACAGTTGTTCCGGTTCGTGCTCGATCGTGAATGTGAGAACCAGCTGGTTGTGGTTCTTTTCCACCAACAGACTCAGGAATGTAATCAAGGTCACGAGGTTTCATCTTTGGATTTGAACCTCCTGAACCGGGAGGGGGGAATGCTTGCTTGCCTGCAACACGCTTTCCATCTTTACGAGTCGTACCACCTGAAGCACCCGGTTGTTGACGATATCCACCCGACATGATCATCACCTTGCGTGACCCGGAGGCATATTTGGTTCATCAGGACCTTCTGGGTGAGGGTCGGGATGTGGGTCGCTAGCAGCAGCAGGAAGCGGGACTTCACCACGATGAATTGCAGCAGCTCCCTGTATCGATTCGATAATTTGTTGGTAACCCGTACATCGACATAGATTTCCTTCAATTGCACAGGCAATTTCAGAGTCAGACGGAGTATTGTTTTCATTCAACAGTGCTTGCGCTGAAATAAGAAATCCCGGAGTGCAAAATCCACACTGAGAACCACCATATTTGCCAAAACAAGCCTGAATCGGCGCCAGATGAGCGCCATCAGCCAATCCTTCAACCGTCGTAATCGAGGTTGAGTCAACTTGTCCTGCTAAACACAGGCAGGAAAGCCGAGGAACCCCATCAATCATTACCGTACAACATCCGCAAGTACCCAAGTCACATCCACGCTTCACTCCGAGGGTTCCGACCTTGTCGCGGAGCACATCCAAAAGAACAGCATTGGACGGGATGAGAACTTCAACAGGGGTACCATTCACCTCTGCAGACCATACGCTCTTCGCTGGAGAGGGTATCATTTCGACATGCTCGTCACCCACCATGTTCCGTCACCATAGGTGACGTAGTGGACTCTGCATATCAACATAGGGTATGTTCAGGATGCAAGAGGCGCGTCTCAGAACTCTTAGGTTTGAGCAATATCACGTCTTTTGACGGAAACAACATCGTCTTTTCCAGCAGGAGGGTCGACCCAATCAGGATCACCGGGCAGAATCAAGCCCTCACCCAACCCCACCAAACGTCCTGCAAGTTGTCGTTGACGCTTAACGAGGACATCCCAATTGTACTGGTCGTCCTTCCAAGCCTTCCATCGTTGCATTGCTCGCCAACTGAGAACGAGTCGAGCATACAGTTTCAAGTGTAATTTTGCAGAGGTGGGCCACCAAACGAAGAACACCGAGAACACAAGATAAGACGGCAGTTCAGTTAGTGCAGCAAGCAACCAATGCATCTGTAAAATTTCATTCACAGGACTTGCGGTTGCAAGTAACATCCAAGTCATTGCTAGCGAACAAATAATCCACCAAAGTGGAAAAGAAACAATTGCTGTCAAGACTTTCAGAGTACCGATAATTGCTTGATCTGCACCTCGTTTTTTCATGAAGCGAACGGCAACATGATTTGCTCGATAAGGAACGAGATTTCCAAACACTGCACTCCATGTAATCAAACCGAGCATCCAAACTGCGGCCCATAGCCAAGAGGCTGATATCATCAAGGATTCTTTAATGGTTAATTGATCAGGCCGTGTATCAACATCGATTGGAGAGATATCGCGTTCCTCTAATTCCAAAAAATGAGTTTCACAATCGTCGACCAGTTGTTCGGTGAGAGCGGGTTCTTTCTGAGCAAGGAATTCCCACCCTGCTCGGACTCTGCGCGCACCTAGAACAGATTCTGCATAGGTTGGACGAACGAGTTTTCCGCCAGACTGGCGAGCTTTTTCTGCATACGCCAAACTTCGCCCCTTCCAAATCAAGGTGCGCTCTCTCCAAGTCGTCTTCGATAGACTTGCCCTCTGAAGTTCAACGCCTATAGACTCTGTGACATTGGCAACCCACGCTCTGTCTGCAACATCTTGAGCCTCTTCGTCATCAACAAGAGTGGGAATCGGATCAAATTCCATTACCCGTTCGACAATGACTGCGGCACGTTCCCTAAAGGTGCTGGATTCCGAGTAGTGCAAACCAACAGGCACCAGTTTTGGAGCAGCAAATCCCTCTTTCTCGGCCTTTCGATGGGCTGCAAGAAGGATTCGAGCGGCACCAGAACGGGCACGTTTCACATTCGCTTCATTATGGGTTGTACCTTCGGGGAAAATTATCAATCGCCCCCCTTCAGCGACAACCTTTGCCACGTTATCCAATTGTTGCTTATTCCGGCTTTTCGCACCCTCTCGGTCTTCAGTGTCTTGTGCACGTTCAATTGGAACTGCACCTGCTCCGCGTATCAGACGCCCCAATACAGGTACTTTGAACAGCGTATGTTTTGCAATCATCGAAAGTCTGCCTGGAAGTGAAGCATGCATCAGCATTGGGTCAATAAGGCCACTGGGGTGCCAAGAAATGAAAATGACTCCTCCTTCAGGAGGTATGTTTTCATCATCGACTATGTTAATTTCTCTAAACCATACACTCATCAGTGAACGAGAAAGCCTACGCATCCAACGATATATTCTGTTGATACGGGGATGACCTGAACCAGTAGGGTCTTTCGGCCACCGCATATGCAAAGCACAATGTTCAACCTTTTGAGTTCATCTCCGGACAAAAGACAAAACCTCTCATCAAGACTATTCTGCCCTAGAGACCTGATTTCGTAGTTGATGGTTCTCGGGAGCCAAGTACTTCGGCTCTTTGCTCATCGCTCAACGCATTAAAATCGATTCCAGCAAGTGTCCCTTCTTCCTTATTGGTGATGAAATTAATGAGAAGCAGTACGATAAGGAACAATACAACAAACGCTCCCAAACCCAGAAGCATCGAAGTGCTTGAGATTCCACCAGAATCTTCTGTTGTGGTCTCAAAAGCGGATGCTGTGTCCATCAGCATTATGTTGGCCGAAATAAGTGGAGAAGAAGTGTGGCCTCCAGTATCGTTTGCCTTAATTCCTCGAAGGGAAATTGTGTGATTCCCTTCAACATCAATCCCAGGCAAGTGCTCAAGTTGATGTATGATATCTATGGCAGACAAAGTCCCACTCGTATCCCCTGGTGCAAAGCTATGAATGTTCGACCAATCATCTCGCAGGTGGTTGCTACGCCATTGAACAGTGTCAACATTCCCGAGGGCCGAATAACTCAAAGAATTATCAGGGAACATATGAATGCGGTTGTCCATACCGATTTCTGTAGTCAAAGAGACATCCAAAGACTTGTCGAATTCGTAATCACGTTCTGCAGCCTCATAGACCGCTTCCAATGCTCGAACTTCGCCGTGACCGTAGACATTGTTTTGTCGGTTCTTGGGAATAGCATCTTCAAGGCACGGTTCATTCGCCGCCATGTAAACGCACAGCCGATACGTTGCTGTTTCTTGCATGATGTTCTTGATATCAAACGGAGAAAGATCTGGATTTGCTTGATACATGAGTGCAGCGACTCCTGCTGCACCAGGTGTTGCCATCGAAGTCCCGGACATGTCGGTATACTGGTCGCCAGTGTTGAAAGCAACCGACATGACATTGCTGCCCACATAAGCGAGGTTTGGTTTGACACGGCCTTCTTCAGTAGGCCCTTGACTGGAATAAATTGCAATGGCTGTGTTCTTGTCAAGTGCACCCACAGTAATCGCATCTTCAGCAGAACCCGGGGTTCCGATTTGAGCGGAAACACCGTTGTTTCCTGCGGCGATAAAGATGGCAATGCCTTCCGACATCATTTTGTTCGCATAGCGATTTACACTATCGTCATCAGACGAAGCCCACTCTGCAAGACCAGGTCCACCTAGACTCATTGAAGCTCCGCGAATATTGTACTTGTATCGGTTTTCGACAGTCCATTCCATTCCAGCCATCACAGTAGCGAAAGAACCCGAGCCACCTGCGTCAAGAACTTTGACGCCAACAAGGAAAGCTTGTGGAGCCATTCCAATATGTTCGTAGTTTGGAGCACCGGTTCCAGCAGTCGTCCCAGCACAGTGAGAACCGTGTCCTTGGTCATCATACGGGAAAACTTCTGTTCCGTTGGTCAACGATGGATTATTGACTGGGTCGTAAAACGCTATAATTTTGGGATCATCGGTTGAATTATCATCGTCCAAGTCATCAAGGCTGGCGTGATTTCCATCAATCCCGGTGTCAATGATGGCAACTGCCGAACCTGCACCATCGTATCCAGTATCTGTCCAAACGGTGTCTACACCGTGAACAACAGCTGCATCACCGTTAGCAGTGGTTAAAATTCCATCAAGTTCAAGCATAACGACGCCAGGCAATGTCGAAGTATCGAGGATTCTGTTGACTGGGACTCGTCCAGCAACTGCGTCGATTCCTTCGAGCGTCCATTGATGTTGAAAGTCAACCTCTCTCTCAAGCAAAGCGACCTCATCTGGTCCTGGCGTGTAGCCAAAATCAACAATCAAAGGTAGAGTATTGTCCTCATCAAGGAACAAAGGATTGTCGACATGCAATTCAATCATGTCACCAATTCCATTTCCGTTTCGGTCAACAGTGGTATTCACCCACCATCCAACTTCATCTGATTGTGAAGGAGTATGCGATACAGGCACGGCCATAGCCAAAGTTGGCAGCACCATTATACTCAAGCAGAGGAAAGTCACAATTTTTCGTGTGGAGGACATCTCTTCACCAAACCAACCCAATCCATTATGACTTTTGAAACCATTGAATCATAGTGTTGCGTTTGGGCAACAGAATCTTGTTTAAAATGGCTTAAACGGCCGGAATATACGGGTGAACAATTAAGTCCTATGCAAAGAAAGACATTCCGATTGATATGCCTGCACCTCGACGCCAAGCACCTCGAAGAAATGTCCAAAATACTGGAGGACTACTTGCTCAGTCTACTGAATTTAAAGCAACTGGAACAATTTTTACCGACTCAAAACCGGTTGAGCAACCAATGGTTGTTCGGACTCCAGGGATTCCAATGGATGAAGCAAATCGGGTTCTAATGAAATTTTCACAATTAATCATGATGTGCATTGCTCTTGCAGCCATATGGGGTGGATTGTACAACATCGCCTTTGCAGAAGACGCAACAACCAGTGATTTCCTCGTCTTGTTCCTTGGTGGTTTCTTATCTGCAGGAATTGCTATAGGATGGATATATGCTCAAAGCAAGAAGAATGATTTTGTGTTGTATGAAGTACAAGATTACATGCTTGGAATAGGATTTTTCTTTGCTACAATAGGGACCGTATGGGGTTCTCGTTGGTTGATTGGAATACTAACTGGTGAAGGAATTACGGACATGTTCGGCAGTCAAAGTGAGTACCTTGCAAATGGATGGATAGACAGCGAAACCGGTGATTTTGTCGAATGGCATCCAAATGCAAATGGTATTTATGTCCAAACTGTGGCAATGCTCCTTCTTGTCTTCGGAGAGTTGCAAATTCTCAAGCGATTCAAAGGCGCTACTGGATTCGGTAGAGCAGTTGCTGCCTATGCTCCAATATTGTTCTTGGTTGCTGCTGGGATGGGGCCATGGATGAAATGGACAGACAACATCATCTCATACGAGATGGGGATCTCGCTGATTGTGCTGTGTTTCGTTTCTATGGAAATGGCACTTCGTTCAAACAAAGCGCTCAATTTTGTCGTAGTAGCAGTCGTATCAGGGCTGACACCACTCTTGTTCGAATTGTACAATACAAACGCAGAAGTTGGAGGAGAGGGGGGTGCTCTTTCGCTCCTTGTGTTCATTATTGCAATCCAAGGATATTACGCTGCTCGACAGGAACTTCGTTCAGATCTAATCCAAAAAGCATCGATTGTTCTGGTTGGAGAAATTGTCTTTGCAATGTTTGTAGCTCGGGTTGCAAATCTCAATCTACAC
>JASLVU010000064.1 GCA_030741225.1 Candidatus Poseidoniaceae archaeon
GGAAGAGAACTAGCTATGTGGAACCTCGGTGGCATCAAAATTGAGGTCGCAGCGGGCCGACGGATTTTTTCACCAAGAGGACGCAGAAATTTGTGAAAATCTGTTTTTTCTTAGAAATCGGTCAGTACCCGAAAATTTTCAACGAGAATTTACCTGTGGCAGAGTTGCCTGAGGTTTGGAATTCGATGTTCGCAGAATGGTTTGATGTCGAGGTGCCAAACGATGCCGTTGGTTGTCTTCAAGACATACACTGGTCGATGGGTGCGTTTGGTTATTTCCCAACATATACTCTAGGAAATCTGTATGCAGCACAGTTACTCGAAGCTATGGAGAATGAAATTGGAGATATTGACGCAATCGTCTCCAAGGGAGACTGGTCCAGTTTGTTGAAATGGTTACGTCCACGAATTCACGAACAAGGGAGCAAAATGACGCCTGCTGAACTCATTGAGTCAGCAACAGGTTCTCCTCCATCTCCTGAACCTTTCCTTAGGTATGTGGAGGGCAAATACGGAATGCTGTACGGTTTGTGAATCACTCATCTTCAGAACCCAGCATCGCATTCATGCGTGCAGTGAGTTCATTGATAGCATTCATAAGGTCGTCTGTTCGATCTTCTTCATTTTCTGTTCCAAACGAAAGACCGAGCATGGTTACCATCGCACCAGATAGCATGATTACTGCCGGCATGTAAACGTCTGACGCAGACATCACATTATCAGCAGCTTCCATCCAACCCAGCAATGCACCAATAATGAACACACAAAATCCAATTACAACCTGCTGATATCCTTCTCCAATATTTTCTTCGAGCCAACTCATATGTTATCCCTAAGCAGTAATTCAAGGTTTACCGTATAAGTATATCCGAAAATATGGCCAAAAAGGGCGAAAAACCAACTTATTTCCACGGACCCATAAGGATTGGAGAACCAACGCTTCCAGGTTCAACCAGAAGTTGTCCCTTTGGACCGGTTTCTTTTGTACGTTCAAAGACCGGTATTCCAGCAACAATAGTCATCTTTGTCCAACCAGTAAGTGATTTTCCATTGAACGGATTCCATCCTACTCGCGACCAAGAATTCTCATCTTTGACCTCTTGTTGATTTTCCATATCGACGAGAATAAGATCTGCGTCGCCTCCTACCACAATCTCGCCCTTTCCAATCATGTTGTAACAGTCAGCAACGTTCTTGCACATCCATTGGACAACCTGCTCAACAGTGCACCTTCCCTCTTTGGCATGGGTAAGCATGACTGCCAGAGATGTTTCTACACCCGGCATTCCGCTTGGGGCTTGTGGGAAACCAAGTTGTTTCGCTTCCAAAGTGTGTGGTGCGTGGTCAGTTGCTATGCATTGAATTGTTCCATCCAGAAGACGGTTCCAAAGAATTTCTTTGTCGTTTTCATAGCGAATTGGGGGGTTCATTTGCAGACGAGTTCCGTGTTGTGCAACATCAATATCGGTAAAGGTCAGATGCTGAGGCAGGGTTTCTGTTGTGATGATAGCGCCTTCACTTTTCTCAGAGGGGAGAGATGTAATGCCATTTAACCAATCGCCTTCAATGCCAGAGGTAAGATGGAGTACATGCAATCGATGGTTGTGTGTCTGTGCTAATTCTACCGCCAGTTGAGTCGCTAGCAGTGCGGTGACATCGTCTCTCCATTCAGCGTGAGCAGCAATATCGGTTCGATTTTCAAAATCAGGATACCGTTCATCCAATCTCTTCTCATCTTCTGCATGTACAGCAATAAGTCCCGCGGTCTGTGAGAAAATGACCTCGAGAGCTTCTCGTTCATTGACCAAAAGAGTTCCAGTTGAAGAACCCATGAAAATCTTGATTCCGCAAATTCCGGGTATAGCAATAGGAGCATCAGGTGTTCCCACTGCTTCTTTGAGGCGTTCAACATTGTTTGGGGTTGCGCCGATAAAAAAACCATAATTGTTGACACATTTGGCTGCAGCAGTATCAAGTTTTGATTGCATACCAGGTAGGTCAACAATAGATGGCTTGTTGTTTGGCATATCAAGGAACGAAGTGACACCTCCACTCACAGCAGCAGCAGAGCCACTGCCTAAATCTTCTTTCTCAGGTTGTCCAGGGTCACGAAAATGAACCTGCGGATCAATTACACCGGGTAGAAGATGCAATCCAGAGCCGTCAATGAGTAGTTCATCGTCATCATGCTGAAGTTGATGAGGTTCTGAAATTTCATGAATAAGGCCGTTTCTCACTCGAACATCGGCAAATCGCGTACCGTCCGGTAGAACAGCGGTAGCGCCTAAGATGAGCATGTTACCGTGTCGAGATGTATCCAGCATGAATCTCTCAAGAGAATTCACTCAATTAACTCTTTGTAGCGTGCGTGTCAAAGTCTCTGAGCAGATTTAGGGCGGAATGCGTGACAGATTTCATTCACGGTGTCGATATACGGGCCTTCAAGCAAATCGACACAGTACGGTACAGCCTTCCATATTTCGTCAATCGTTTCTCGAATAGATTTCGGTCGACCTGGGAGGTTGAATATCAGGCACTTCCCACGAGTACCTCCAAGTTGGCGGGATAAAATCGCAGTTGGTACATATCGGAGTGAAATTGACCTCATTTGTTCACCGAATCCTGGGAGTATTTTATCGCAAACATTCAGTGTTGCTTCGGGAGTGACATCACGAGATGCAGGACCGGTGCCTCCTGTCGTAACAACGACATGACAACCGATTTCATCAGCCAATTCGGTTAGGGTTGCTTCAATCGTTGATTTGTCATCTTGAATGCATCTGTAGTGAATCGTCGAAGGGCTCGCTAAGCATTCCTCAAAGAAAGACAACAATGCCGGTCCTCCTTCATCTTTGTACTCTCCTGAACTTGCACGGTCGCTGACAGTAACTATTCCAAGAACTGCTAACTCGCCAACCTTGCTCCCATGGCCGGCAAGGTTGTGGATAGCTTCCAAAACCTCACCTCGTTCTTATTCACCGTATTTTGCCTGAATGTTCGCGTGGAAGTTGTCCAGCAATGTATCTTCAAACAATTCGGTTTGACGTCGCATTTTTGTGGAACGTATGTGTAGGAAAGCAGCACCAACAAAGACGATAATAATCAACGGAATAACAGCTTCAAGTTTGTATTGGTGCATGAACTTAACAATTCCTTCGGCGGTATATGCCCACGTCACAGAAGCGATAGAGCCCCCGATAAACGTAGCAGAGAGCACACGCGTGAAGTTCATTCGAGATAGCAACCCAAGCATTGCTCCCACCAAGACTCCGGACGCCATAAACGGAATCCAAACGAACACGATAAGGCCCCAAAAGCCCCATTTGTTGATCATTTCTCGTTTTTCATTTGCCATGTACTCAACTGTTGACAGCGTATCTCCAAGAAGTTTGGTTTGCAGCATTTTGCCACCAAAACCGTCTTGTTTTGCTACAGCAACAATCCTCTCATCGTTTTTAACATCACGTTCAACTCGGCCTGCACCGGCACGTTCGGAAAGGGTCGAAACTTGGTTGCGGCCTTTGACAATGAGCTCTTGGGAACCCAGCAGGTCAGCGTTTCTCTCCGCAATGAATCGGTGCAATTCCGTTTGAACTTCATCACGAGTTTTCTTGAATCTAAAGAAAGCAAACCGTTGAGTTGGCCTGTAGATTACAGATACGAAGATCACTCGATCATCGCTGGTAACGACCGCAGCCTCCATATTCAGTTCTGGGCGTCGAGCGAAAAACAATTCTAAACTCTCACGAACTTCATCTTCAACTCTTGAGAGCGTGTGCAGTTCGGAAAAGAAGTCGGTATAATTCTGTTCACCATCTTCTTCGATTTCGGCGGATGTACCAACGCCGACACCGGATTCAAAGTCAATCGCTTGATTCGCTCCTATTGTGCGAACGGTGAGTTGAACAGGTTTGAAGACGCGGAAGATGGCGAATTCCTCGAGTACTTCACGCAGTACCTCAGCTCGAACATCTTTGCTGTCCGAAAGGGTTGATTCTGTGTTCTTGTAAGGCATCATAATATCAATGGACAAATCACGAGGTTCAATTTTGTACAATTCCCAGTCAATCTCGATATTGAGCCGTTTCGCCGTCTTGATGATTGAATCTTCAACAAGATGTGAAATGTGATTTCTCGAAAGTATGTCGTCGCTGTCTTGGTGGTAAACCTTGTACATCAATGGATAGATGATGAGTAAGGTGATTACTGAAAGTGATAGCGACGAGAAGGCCATCCACCATGCAGGGATTCCAGCAGCTCCACCAGCAAGCATGGCCGTTTCTCTTCCACCGCCTAACTCAGCACCAATCAGGACATATCCCCAATTGCCTAAATCTTGGATACCCCAACATGAACGGGCACCGGTTTCAGTAAGCCGAACTTGATGTTTTTGCTCAGAATCGACAAAGGGGAGGAAAGCGAAGGTTTGTTTGGAAATATCAAGCTCAAACTCCACCTGTTTGTAAATCTCTTCTCCACCTTCGACAACACTGGCATTTGCGATATCGGTTTCATTGTATACGGTTATTGTGTAATTCAACTCGTAATGTCCTTCTTCTAAATCGTCAAAGGATGCAGAGAAGTACATTTTGCCAGCATCGGTTTCTCCTGATGGAGCAATGAATTTGTTGGTCGAGTTCGTCCAAGAATTCACTCCTTGGCTTCCTTCATGAATCTCATTGATGGTGAAAGTTCCGAGACCGTATCCTGAAGGTAGGTTATATCCATACAAGGAAAATTTACGATTATCTTCATTTGGGAAAATGAGAATCCATGGCTCATCAGTAATCTCTTCGCATTCCCCTCCGATGTCGAGGAATGTTTTGGATGCAGAATGATCGATAGCGGTTGAATTACCGAATGTTCCAGAGGTCATTCCAACAAGCAATAGCACGTAAAAAATCGTGTACAATACTCCCGCTGCTAAGACAAAGTTTTCCTTCTTCGTGAGGAAATTTCCTTTGACATTTCCACTTCTCCGATTGCGAATTTCAAGGAGTTCTTTCGCAAGTTTATTGCGGTTTTTTGCCTCAGGGTCGGCATGTTCTGATTCCTCGTAAGAATCGTCAGGTGCTTCGCCCATGGCAAGAGGATGAAGACATAGCACATGAACCCAACGATGAAAAATACTGAAAATTCGCGACTTGAGCGTTTTGTAAACTCGAATATCGCTCTCGCTGGATGTCGTTGAGGTGGGTCAGGCCGGACTTGAACCAGCGACCTCGGCATCTTCAGTGCCGCGCTCTCCCAACTAAGCTACTGACCCGTGCAGCCTTCGGATAACCCCTGCCATATCAAGGCTTTTGCCAAATTAGGTTGAGTTGAAGAAGCGTGTTTATTCAATACCATCGAGGATTGCTTTTTGTGCTTCAAACAAGGCTTCCAAGCCGCCGTCTGCCCGTGCGAGTAAGGCAACGAGTTCTTCACCAGAGAAGGTTGATTCCTCTCCAGTTCCCTGCACTTCGACATATTTACCGTCTGCAGTTTTAACCACATTCATGTCAACATCTGCATTTGAGTCGAGGATGTAATCGAGATCAAGATAGACCTCGCCATCGATTAATCCAACTGAAATAGCAGCAAGGTCATTTGGCAGAACTGCATTTTCATGATTTCTTCGTTCCGTTTCAGAAAGAGTTGGTGGAGTCCAGCCTGATTTTCGTTGGTCTTCGGTCGGTCGAAGATCGATTGGTAGACATTTTCCATCTGCAATCAATCTTCGAACAGCCAATCGGAGTGCGATGTTCGCTGCCGTAATCGAGGCACATCGAGTGCCTCCATCAGCATTCAATACATCGCAGTCAACATTCAGTGCCACAGGGCCTAAAGCCTCCAAATCGACAGCTGCACGAAGTGAACGAGCAATCAATCTCTCAATTTCTTGAGTTCGACCTTTTGCACCTCTCCTTTCTCGTCGAAACCGTGAATCTGTAGAACCAGGTAGAAGGGAGTATTCAGCGTGCACCCATCCTTTCGTTGAATCACGGGGGAACCATCCAGGAAGCCTTGCTTCTTTGGTACAGCAAGCCAAAACAACGGTATCACCTTGTCGATAAAGTATTGATGCAAGAGCATTTGGGGTGAAGTCAATTTCAACTTCAACATGCCTCATTTCGTTTGCTTCTCGGTCGGTACTAAACTCAGTCTTGAATTTCGCCATGAGACTCGCACAACCTTCTCATCATCAAGGCTTCTCTTGTTTCAACCAAGTTTTAAGGCGCACACATTGAAGAATACGAGGGTATTGGGATGTCTATGAGCCCACCAAAAATCGCAATTTGTGGTGTTGCACGTACTCCAATTGGCAAATTCATGGGCACCTTGTCTTCTCTGTCAGCAGTTCAACTTGGTGTGCTCACTGTTCAGGAACTTTGTCGAAGAGTGGGATTTCATCCGAATGACGGTGTTGTTGATGAAGTCATATTCGGTCAAGTCTTGCAGGCAGGAATCGGCCAAAACCCTGCTCGTCAGGTTGCGATTGGAGCTGGTTTGCCGGTTACAACTCCTTGTGTAACAATAAACAAGGTATGTGGGAGTTCACTCAAGGCTGCTATGCTTGCTGCAAACAGTATTCGAGCTGGTGAGTACAATGTGATTATTGCAGGAGGCATGGAAAGTATGTCCAATGCGCCTCACCTCCTCATGAATCACAGAAAAGGTTCGAAAATGGGCAACTCTACCTTAGTGGATTCTATGATCCATGACGGTTTGTGGGACGGTTACAACGATGTTCACATGGGCAACACTGGCGAGACAATAGCCAATGAGTGTTCAATTTCTCGTGAAAAATCGGACACATTTGCTGCACGGAGTCACCGTCTAGCTTCCGAGGCCCAATCCAACGGATGGTTTGACTGGGAAATGTTTTCTGTTGAAGTCCCGCAACGACGTGGAGCATCGATTACGTTTTCGCATGACGAGGGTGTGCGTCCTGAAACCGATGTCTCTTCGCTATCCAAATTGCGCCCAGTGTTCCAAAAAGACGGTCAAGTAACTGCGGGTAACGCCAGTACGCTCAATGATGGAGCGAGTGCAGTTTTGATTGCAAACGCGGAATTTGCCGAACAACAAGGATGGGATATATACGGATACATCGAAGATTACTGTACAAGTGGTGTTGAACCAGAGAGAGTTATGAGTGCTCCAATTCCTGCGGTTCAAATGCTCTTGGAGAGGAATAATTTGGGCGTTCTCGATATAGATATTTACGAGCATAATGAAGCCTTTGCATCTGCCTCATGTGCTGTTGCCCAAGAATTAGGAATTCCTGAAGACAGATTCAACCTCCATGGAGGTGCAGTAAGCCTTGGCCATCCACTCGGTTCCAGCGGAACTCGATGTTTGATGACCATGCTGGGAGTCATGAGACGTACTGATGCTCGCTCTGGAATTGTGACTCTGTGTTTGGGTGGCGGTAATGCTGTAGCCATGCTTCTTCGGCGTACTTCTAGCACCTCTTGAGTCACCCCAACTTTTCTTTTTCCGACTGTGGGTATCAAATAGGGCTGGATGACGGCCTTCAACGGGGTAGCCTATGGTATCGTTCTCAGATCTCGGCATTGAACCACTTTTGGTGGATGCCCTCAAGCAACAGGGTATCGTGGAACCTTTTGAAGTTCAGAGGGAATCAATTCCGGACGCAATGCTTGGTCGTGACGTATGTTGTAGAGCTCCTACCGGCTCAGGAAAAACACTTGCTTTTGGTTTGCCTTTACTGGCAAGGACAGAGGAAGCAGAACCTCGTCGTCCGACATCTCTTATTCTCACTCCTACCCGTGAATTGGCTGAACAAATATTCAATGTTTTGGACCCACTTGCGTATGAATTGCAATTGTATGTACAGGCCATGTATGGTGGAAGTTCTTACAACAAACAATTCCGTGCTCTTGAACGAGGAATCGATGTTTTGGTCGCATGCCCAGGGCGTTTAATCGATATGATGGATCGGGGAGCAGTTTCGCTGGAAGATGTCGCTATCGTGGTGTTAGATGAAGCAGATAGAATGGCAGACATGGGGTTCATGGAACCGGTGTGCAAGATTTTAGACCAATGCAAGAAGGACCGACAAACAATTCTTTTCAGTGCCACCCTTGATGATGAAGTTGCAGACCTTGTTCGCGATTATCAAACCAATCCAGTGACCATTGAAGTAGGACCTAAAGAAGTCTCGATGGAAAGCATGACTCACTACTTTTGGCTGATGCCAAATTCGAAGAAATCAGCAATATCATCCGAGATTATCCGGAAATGTGGCAGAACAATCATCTTTTGTCGTACGCGAAACGGTGTCGATCGTGTTGGTGATGAGATGCAGTATGATGGCATGGCAATCGAAACCCTACACGGTGGGCTTTCTCAAAGACAACGAGATAGTGCAATGAAGCGCTTCCAACATGGGGAATGTATGGCATTAATTGCAACAGATGTAGCTGCTCGAGGCATTGATGTTGAGGGTGTGAACTGCGTCATTCACTACGACCCTCCTGAAAACGGTAAAGCATACAAGCATCGCAGTGGGCGAACTGCTCGTGGAGGAAGCACTGGGATTGTGATTTCACTGGTGCAGAAACCGCAAAAGAAGCAATACGGACGAATTCAACGAGATGTTGGAATCCGCGTGGATTTTGAACCACCTGAATTTACCAATTTACCTGAATTTGAAGTCGAATACATTGCTGCAGACCGCCGACAACGCTCAAACCGTGGAGATTCCAGAGGTCGAGGAGGCCACTATGGTTCTCGCAATGGTAGCGGTGGAGGTTACCGTAGCGGTGGTGGTCGCAGTGGTGGTGGATACCGTGGCGGTGGTGGTCGCAGTGGTGGAGGTTACCGTGGCGGTGGCGGTCGCAGTGGTGGTGGATACCGTGGCGGTGGCGGTCGCAGTGGTGGTGGCCGAGGCAATCAATCGAATGGTAGCCGTAAAGGAAGCAATG
>JASLVU010000065.1 GCA_030741225.1 Candidatus Poseidoniaceae archaeon
CCTCAGCGTATTGAACCCAAAACCAAGGTGAAAAGTGCGAATACCGAAGAAATTTCAGTTTGGGACTCCGGCGGAAGCATTACCAAGACGTCCTCCGAGCAAAGGCCTACGAGGAAAAAAACAGTTACTCAAGAGAAAAGCCCTTCAAAAGACTGGGCAGAATGGGATGATATGTGAGGCGAGAGTGTGAGTGACGCTGTGTTCCGTTTCATTGCAGGTTTTATCTGTATCACGTTGTTGTTACTTCCCGCAGTATCGTCTCCCCCATCGGTAGAAGACAGCGCATCGGAAGTTGCTATGCTGCCACCTTGTGATGTTGAAAGCGGTGTGCCTTTCGTACAAGAAGACCAGGTTACCTGTTATTGGGGAATGTCTGAAGAAACTCTTTCACTACCTGAAATTATCGATACACTCAATGTTGAAATCAAAATTTCATGGGAAAAGCAAGGCACATGGATAGGAATCGCGGAAGCAAGCGAAGCTCAAAAATGCACACAACAAGACGGTTATTATGAATGCGAAAAGAACAGCGTTACGTTGATTGAAGTGGACGATCTTTCACAGAACTCATTTGTTTGGAATGCTGAAAGTGGTGAATATCGTTTTGTTGCAGGAGGAGATGACACTCAGAGTCTACAACAGTTCGAGGTGAACTGGGAATATGAAGCGACCCTCGACACCTCATCAACGCTCTACATTGCCACTGGAATTGTGTTCGGAATTTATGCTGCTCTGGGGATTCAAGGCTTCAAGCGAATACTGAAATTCAAAACCGAATCTTGATTACTGCAACGATTGAAAGGGATTCCATTCGTTTCAAAGTCATCGACGAGTTCAAAGAGTGTGCCTCTCTAGGTAACCTTGAGTTGAGCAATGTGAGCGATATTGACAAGGCCCTAACTTTACTGCAAAACAAACTCCGTAGGCAAATATTAGAGAGGCTTGTGCGGGAACCTCACTATCCAATGCAGTTAGCCGAGATTCTGGGGGTAAGTCATCAAGCAATCGTGAAACATCTGCGGGCTTTAGAGAAAGGAGATTTCGTTACCAAGCTGAAAGTACCGAGCGAAAAAGGCGGACCGGCGCGTACCATTTATACAGTACAACAATCCATTTCCTTACGCATCGACTTAGGCCCTGACTTGTTCATGTGTGAGCAGCGAAAACTACCAGCTGGTGGGCCGGTGAGGTTATCCAACCGTTTACCCAGTACCACTGAGAATGTCGTTCAGTCGGTAAGTGGGCGCAAGAAAATCTCAGTTGGAGAAGGCATGGCACACATACAACAACTGAACACAATCCTTGAAGAAATAGATGCTCAAAGAGATGCAATAATCGCTTTACACCAGCATGTTCGAAACCGTGTTTCAGCAGGAGTCGATTCTGACTTTGATGTGTACGAACAGCGCACAATGGTTCACAGCCTCATGGATTCATCTGAGAAAAAATTCGATCTCAGTGAGTTGCGACGCGAATTACAACTGGGCCAGAATGAGATGGCAAGTTTACTCGATGAAGTAAGAAATCGTTTGGAAAAGCAACTTTCAGATAGAGCGGGGCATGTTGTAGCGGCTCCAAGCAACTCCAATCTCCGATTCTGGTTGGGCTCACTGCCCAAGAAGCAATCGTGATTTTTACCGCTTCGACTAAGCGTCGTCTTGACCGCTAAGAACGGATACCAGAGATGATTGTTCAGCTTTACGGTCAAGAACTTCTTGTCGGCGTCCACGCCCAACCAAATACACCACTCCGAAGAGGGCGATGGTTAGCAGAATGACAGCAAACGGTAATGCAGTCTTACCCACAACTTCACCAGCGACATCAATAATGCCTCCTGAAGATTTCAGTTCTTGTTCAACCGCCTTGATGTTATCACTTTCTTGAGTCTCAACAATTTCGTTTGAAGGATCAACGACGACGTAAACGCCGTGGCTTCCGGCTGAAACTGGGTAGAGGAGAGTTAATTCAATTTCTTTGTAATCCTCACCATCATCCGGAGCAAGTAAAGCACCAATCACTTGGCGCATGACAATGCTCTCGTCATCGCAACCGTTCTTCTTAATGTCGTTCAAAGTATCTGCGTCTGCAGCATTACTGTATTCACACAATACTATCTCAATATCAGTAGCGTGAGTGTTACCATTGTTCTGCAAAACGACTCGTATTGGGAGTGTGGTATCAACATCACCAGTATCATCAGAAACGCTGACTTCAGAGATAATCAAATTTGGTGCTCGCAACCGCAAGGTGATAATGAATTCATTCGTATCGAGGAATTCAGCAGCCCAGGATGGTGAATCGTCATGGTCTCCACCCTCATCCATGTTGCCCATCTTCGATACGACTTTCAAACCAATACTTCGGGTATCAAGTGTTGCTGTTGGCGCAATATTCACGATTGCAACCACTGGGTATGTGGTGTAAGGGTCCATCATAGGCATGAAATATCTATCTTCAGATTCAAGGTATACACAACGGTCGACGAGGTCTGCAAAGGCAATTGCTGGGTCAATAGGTGCATCTTCGTCACCAGCAATAGTTTCGAGAGAGCCAACAACTTCACAAGACTCTTCAGTCGTCAAATCGTTGCCTATTTGCTTTACCAAACGCCACTCGACAAACCAATCATCAAGTGTTCCCATCCCTGGAAGTTCGTTCCATATGAGTGCTTGTCCGTCTCGGCTCGCAGTGTGGTTGTTGAGAGTTGGCCAATCAGGTACATTCCCATTGTTGGTGATGTTGAACTCAAATCGAACAATACGGCCCGGTGCAGAAGTCTTTACTGCATTGTCGACTGTAGAATCCATACTGATTTGCATATCATAGAATTCTTGCACATAGACCGGCATCATTTGCTGGAATCGCAAACGTGTTTCGCGTCCGCTACTGTCCTTGTAGGGTTCTTCAGAGAATGTTTGGAACACGACCATGTATACACCAGATTCAACTTGCTCGGGAATATTCATGGTGACATCGAAAATCTGGTCTGTATCTCGAGTTAACTCTTTGAGAGACTCTCGTGGAATCTCAATATCCCAAATGACATCAACTCCGGCTGGATCTGTCACTCGTGCTAATCGGTAATCAAATCGGTCTGGACCGTTTCCGTGGTTGGTAACTGTGGTTGGAATGACGATTTGCTGGCCTGGATTTACTGGAAGTACTTCTTGGCCGTCGAGGGTCATCATGTCTTCTGAATCAATGCCTGCGCTAGCTGATAGCTGATACACATGATTCACGTTCGTCGAAAGAATTTGCGACGCTGAAATACGAGGATAGCCTTCAAGGTAGGCCTTGAGGATTACTGCTGGACCAAGCCCTGCAGAGGCTTTGGTAGGTGCGCAAACGACAACCCCTACTGTGTAGGTGATGTAGTCTTGGCCTTGAGGAATATTCCAATCTCGAGGTTCGCCCAGTCCTGTTTCATTACCACCAGGGGCGTTCTTGAAGTTCACACTTACAACCCAATTATCTTCCCTCCAAGCGTCCATTGAAACCGTATCCGGTTTTGCTTCTGGAGCACCAGGGGTGACAAATATGAGTTTACCTGAATCGAAATTCTTTGTTACGTCAATCAAATACTCGAAGCACTGGCCTGGATCAACATATTCGCTAGGATCAAGTGTTGGCATCTCCATCACGATGTTACCGGTTGAACGAATAGAGACAAAGACACCAAGTTCAAGCACATCGTATGTTCCTTTTTCAATCGACTTGATTGGCTCACCTTCAGACCAGCCTTTCAGATAGATGACAAAGGCGCCGGGATCTTCGGATGTTGGCACGAATACCTCAAGATTCTTGGTTACCGACTGACCGGGGTCCAATTCGACACTGGTCGGGAAATTGACTGTCCAACCGAACTGCAACAGCCATTCTTGTTGGCCCTCAAGCGTGTAAGGGTCCCAGAAAATAAATCGATCATTGACGTTACCAGTATTGGTAATTGTGATTGAGAATATTGCAGTTTGACCCTGTTCTACATCTGCCATACTGTGTGATGTGTCAAGATTTATTCCATGAACAACATCCATGAGCGTGCGAGTCACCAAATCCGACTGAATTGCAGGGTCTTTGTATGATATCGCTGTGACGCTGATGTCTGCGATTTGATCTGCTTCAGCCTGATAAACTGATGGAGCACGGACTCGCATGTAAAATCGTATATCTTCGCCTCCTTCGAGGAAAATTGCAGTTTCAGGAAGGATGGTCGTGTGGTTGTCGGCAAAGAACAGAGTAGCTGTCCAATTTTGAGGAACGCCAGAAATGTTCAATCCGAATGTATCTGCGACGAGGTCTTTCGGACCTGGGGTCGAATTGTTCATCG
Source organism: Candidatus Poseidoniaceae archaeon (assembly GCA_030741225.1). GTDB lineage: Archaea > Thermoplasmatota > Poseidoniia > Poseidoniales > Poseidoniaceae > MGIIa-L1. Next base: position 4,328 of record JASLVU010000065.1, read on the forward strand.
TCATGTTGTAGATTGTTTGTTGTCCAGGTTCGATAACATGGTAATAGGTTTCACCGTCTTGGAATTCAACATCGACTTGTCCGGTCAAAACGTGAGAATAACAGATAGTGAATCGATTGTTGTTGGTTTCCTCGCTACACTTGTTGGTATCCGACCAAGCTAAGTGAGCCCCACTACCCAAGTCATTCGCAAACGCTGGAGGCATACCAATACTGGGCTGACTGCCCGAATTAGGGCCAAGTTTGTTACTCGCCCACGAAGTTACTGCTACGTTTTCCCATGGGTCAAGGGCGGTAAGGCCGGGTCCAGTCAAATCTGTCTCGTTGAGTCGAGTATAGAGAATCTCTTCGTCTGCTGTTGCGTTACCCGAATCAACCCAAGCAATGTGGACATTGTTTTGGTCATCGGTTAACAGAGCGGGGAACACAGAATTCCCTCCGTAAGGGCGATTACCTGGTAGGCCTGAATTACCTTCAACATTGGAAATCGGGGTATCCTGAATCTTTTTGATTGCGTATGTGGAAAGACCTTCATCAGCACCGTCCCAAGCACCAGCGCCCTTCAAACGCAACTTCGTGTAGAAGACTTCGTAATTGACACCCTTCTCAAATCCATAGTTTCGTCCATCCATCCATGCGATGTGAGTGTTTCCACTCATATCAACTCCAATAGAAGGATGGAACGAATACGCATCATCAATGGTGACACGAGTATCGTTGACAACGACCAAATGGCCATCGGAGCCTGCTCCGGTATCTTCTGCATATCCGCCGCCGACAATTGAATGGCCTGATGCTCCTGGAGTCCAAGTAACATCGTTGTTCATCTTTCCATATGGATCAAGAACTGTCATGTAAATTTCACGGGAGTTGTTGGTGGAAATGTAAACCATTGCTTCGACAAGAAGAGTCATTGCGTTGTTTCCGCTTCCGGAAGGGAATTCGTAGGCTTGACCGCCTGCATCCGTACTTCGCAGAGTATTTCCTGGGCAGTTTCGAGTGTTTGTCGAAACCACGCTGTTCGGGCATTGTGCCAAATCCATGAAATGAGATTGAATGTTACCTGCGCCGCCATACCCCTGTCCGTAAAGCCCGACTGGGATAACACCTGCATTGATACAGTTGTCGTGAGCTTCTTCAATTGAAGTCAAATCATCGGCTTGTTGTGAAGGGTCTCCATCTTTTGGCCCTTCATCTGAAACTGGAATGACAATCTTGGTGGCGTTTGGGTTCCAGCGGTGGTCATCTGCAGTCGGTGGATTTCCGGGAACGTTGCCGTTTGAGTCCTTCCACGATAGACATGCCCAATTGGTTCCTGGACCCCAATCTTCTCCGGAATAACCAGAATAGGTGTTCCCATTGTAGACCGTGCCCGGCAGTTTGCGAATACCTCCCGAGTTGTCTCCGGGCGTCTGTCCTAGAGGTGTTGTCCTTGGGCCTTGCCCACTACCGCCGGTTTGGTATGCTGTTTGACAGTTGTTGCTGCTTGCTGCACTTGGCAATGAATTTCCTAGGCCATAAATCGTTTCGTAAACGGTCATGTTAGCGTCCTCAAGCAGTGGTTTAATGCCCTGGAAGTAACCTCCCGATGCAAAATTTCCGCCATAAATCACCGTGCAAATGTCAGCCCATTCCGAGTACATTGAACCCGAGGTGTCAACGACAAATGCCAATTCCACTTTGCCCCCACGTGTGTCGTCCCAGGCAATTTGCACGTAATCATCAGCATCGACGACAACATCTGGGTGTCCTTTGTGACCAATAATTGGCGTAAGTAAAGTATCATCGAACTGAGTAATCACTGCCCCGGTACTTATGTCGGGGGTTAGCATAGAGTAGTATATTTGTGGCTGGTTGAAGAATTTTCCGAGTTCGTCATAAGAATCCTCCCAAACGATGTGTACGCCGCCTTGGCTGTCGACATCGATTGCAGGCCAATCTCGGTTTTGGGCTCTGCTCGAAACGATGTGATCGTTGATTGCAGAGAGTGTTCCGTCATCGGACGCTGAACCGTCCATTGGAGCAGCCCATGGATTGAGTACGCTGTAAACGATCTTGTGTTGAGCAGATTTATCAGCCCAAACGATGTGAACTCTGTCGTTCTCATCGACAACCATGTCTGGGTGCCAAATCTTGTGGAGGCCGGGGTCGGTGATTTGGGTAGTGTCAATCAATGTCTCTCCACGGGGCGATATCATTGAATAATAAAGATGGAGATTGTTTCGCGTCCAGACAACGTGTACATTTCCTTCACTGTCGGAGCCAAGTGCTGTTTGCGTGTCAGCCGATGTGCCCCCATCAACGATTTGAATGGCTTCGGTAATGACAACAGTATTTGCTGAAGCTGTTAGGCTCGCAATGAAAAGCGATGACATGACTGAAAGCAACATAATTGAAACGAGGCTAATTGACTTGAATTTTTGACCCATAATTACACATCCGTAGGTTAGACTGGAGAAAAGCACAATGTTATGGTACTTAACCGCGACTCTTTCAAGTCAGTTTTATCCAGTTCGACCGTGAGTATCACAAGCGGAATTCAAGCCCATTCAGAGGGGTCGAATCCCGAGCCGAAAGACATCTTTTCATCGAATTCAATTTCATGGTGTGTAGATTGTTCTGAACCTTCATTGCTCGTGCCTAAAGGAGATTTTCCTTCTTGCTTTGCTTTCGCCCAATCATCAACAGGCCCAGGCTTACCCGTTCCAGGTCCATGTGAAAATTTAATTTCGTGAATGACGCCAAGTTTAGCGAGCCAGAGACGGCGAAGTGTGTGCATAAATTCATTCTTAGTCAAACCGTCAAACCAGACCGGTAGGCTGACATTAAATGCCTGTAAAGGGCCAGTTTTTTGATCCCCAACATGCCCCATATGAATGCCCCAGTCAACACCAGTACGAATCAATTGCAGACGGACATCGTGAATCCACTCAAGCCAGGCCCCTTTGTCGTCGCCCATGTGCGAGGCCATCTCGGCTTGTTGGCCCTCATCGACGCGAGTCATGCTGGAAACAGCAACTAAATCTCGGCCTTTGGGGATGACGACAGCAAACATATGCCCCTGAGGTCCTTGAGGATAGCGAATTAAGAGGTGTAATTCTGCTCGTGGATCTTTCTGTTCCTTAGCAACAAGGCGTTCTTGATCTAACCAACTGCGGATTTTGAGTTGTGCATCCTCACTTCCCATGTACGGCCCACGCGCTCATATCGTTTGAACCGTACCCTCGCAAAAGGTAGAAAAACAACGTCGTTGATTTGGACACAACTGAAAAGTTGTCAACCTGTAATAATTGTCATGACACCATGAAAGATCATCAATGCAATGAAAGCAACATACATTATTCCCATCAACAACATCTCAAAAACTGAATTCATAAGGTTCCCTGTTCACGAAAAAGATAGTATGTGACATAAAGCAATTGCCGGACAATACGATTTGGGAAACAAAAAAAGTATCTTTTCAAATGTTGAATATCGTTGAGCGATTTTCAATTTTAATTGTACGCAGTATCATAATTTATCCATTTCTTCATGCAGTATCTTAAGGGCCCCACGAAGGTTCTGCCGTTTCGTCGGGTTCATGCGAAAGCGGCGCAAAGCACGCTTTACATCGCACCAATCATCCCAAAGTAACGCTGAAGTTCTGCCACTCAACCAAAAGAGGGGAAATATTGACAAAAACATAACCACTCTTGCCAACACAATATGTGTCGAAGAATTACCAAAAAGAACAAGCCAATCGAAGCCAAGAAGATCAATCACTGTATCATGATTGGAATATTCAATGAATATAATTCCAAGTGCCATGAAGGGCCAGAACATTAGAGAACCAAACATAGCGGCCAAAAAATGGTATGATGAACGTGCATCAAGCCCTTCATCGGTTGAATCTCCCAATATTCTCCCCATAGCTGCTTGAGGAGTAAACGAATAAAGGAAGAGCGGCAAGAATGCCAAAAATACAGGAATACGTACTGCTTTCTTTACCGCGTTCAACAAGTTGAGTCTTCGTAAATCGAGACCTTGGGAATTCAAATCTCTGCCATCCAATCCTGTCTCTTTTAGAATGCTTGCAACAGCCTTTGCAGGAACAATTGATGGATGGGTAATTTCAGGTAATGGGGCATTTTCAACTGTATCTTGATTCGAGATTTTAGGTTGAAGAAGAGTTCGAAAAGATCGAGCGGCAAGAACCTCCTCTCTCCATGATACGAGGGGTTGCTGAATGCGCCGAGATTCAACGTGCCCCATCACATGAAGAGCATCGTATTCCTCCCACGTTTTTGTGTTTGGAGTTAAGGGCATCAAACGGATTCGAAGGGAATCGCGCAGGGAAAATACATTCTCTGCCGGCGGTTCAACCCAATTTCCATCACCAACTGCTTCAACCAATGATGCAGGTATGTCTTTTTGTTCAATCGAAAGGGGGTGGTCGTACTCAACCCATACATCGGTGCGAAATCTCTCACGCTCCCTAAAATGCAGCCCAATGGGCACGATTGACGGAATGGGTTGATTGTTAGCTTTTGCTAAAGCAGCAGCAGCGAAAACCGTTCGAAAAGGACCTGTTCGAAAACGTAGCATTGAGGAGCCATCAT
>JASLVU010000066.1 GCA_030741225.1 Candidatus Poseidoniaceae archaeon
TTTGGTAACAGCCATGTCGAGCAGAACTTCGTGAACTGGCGCCTTGGAAGCAAGGGTCTTTTGGTCTTCGTTGTTACAGTATTCGAAAATTTCCTTAAACGAAATGTTGGACTTGGCCATGTAAGGGACGGTAATTCCCCAGTTGTGATAAGCCGAACCAAAGGCAACAGTACCGTCAGCGACGGAAACTTGCCAACTTTTCTTGAATTCTTCAGGAGCGAATTGTTTGATGAGCCTGTTGACTTTCTTGATGGTCTCGGTAAAACGAGCCATCATGTCTTCTGGTGTGACTTGCAATTCGTTGATGAGTCGGTCAACCTTGTTGATGAACAGAACCGGCTTGACCTTCTCTTTCAATGCTTGACGAACCACTGTTTCTGTTTGCGGCATTGGTCCTTCAACAGCGCAAGCGAGGATGAAACATCCGTCAACAGCTCGCATAGCACGTGTAACGTCGCCACCAAAGTCAACGTGTCCTGGTGTGTCGATGAGGTTGATCAGATAGTCAGTTCCCTCGACAGCGTGAACCATCGATGCAGATGCAGCGTTGATGGTAATACCACGTGCTGATTCTTGCTCATCGAAATCGAGAACACGTGCAGCACCGGCAAGGTCCGATGACATCATCCCAGCACCAGCGATAAGGTTGTCCGAAAGAGTTGTTTTACCGTGGTCAATATGTGCAGCAATAGCAAGATTTCTGATTTTCTCTCTAACGTGCATTACTTCAGTTGCTCGCTTTATGTTGTCTTCTTTACGACCCATACAATCACCAATGACTTCTCGTCATTCCCCGCCACCGGAACGGGGTTCTTAAGTGACTCGCAATGGAGGTACGGAAACAACGAACTGTAAAGGCCATAGAAGTCCAAAAAGGCAAGCGATTTACAAGGGTGAATCATCGTGCAGAAGCAGCGATTCTCTCAAGTTCTTCTTTCTTACCGACGGCAAATGAAGTTGCGTCATCAGCAGCAGCCTTCATCAGTTCATTGATGATACAACTGGTCAAAGTGCGCTTTGATTTGTGAGTGCCTTGTTGAGCGCCCTTCGCAAGATTACGTAGGGCAACATCGAGGCGGCGTGATGGAGATGAATCGACAGCCTTTGGTTGGGACACCGCACCAAATTTGATACGTGTAATTTCTTCCATTGGCGCTCCATTACAGATGGCGTCAACGAAGACTTGCAGAGGGTTTTCTCCAGACTTTTCAGCGATAGAGTCTAACGCGGTTTCGAATGCTTTCATTGCACCTTGCTTCTTGCCGGTGTAAGGTCCGGTTCGCATGAGTTTGTTGATGTAGCGCTCGACAACAGACAACTTTGCTTTTCCAAACCAAGCGTTTGCATGACGGCCTCCTGTATGAGGTACGCCAACGGTTGTGAGGTTGATGTAGGGTGAAAGCCCAGGGTCTTTGCAGGTAATTGCAGATGCGTCCCACTTTCCGAATACAAGAGTTCCAATTCCTGCAATAGGACGGACATCTTCCACGGCTTGTTCTTCTTCTTCGACTAAGACTTCAGACTCGGACATGGTACACACCTCAGCGGATTGGCTTCTCCTTACGACCTCGAACCATCTCATCGAGAGAGACGCCGTTGACTTGAATGACTTTGTAACGAACTCCAGGTATATCTCCGTACGAACGACCCATACGTCCGCCGATACCTTCGACCATCACTTCATCGTGTTCATCAATGAAGTTGATTGCACCGTCGCCCGGAGCGAAGGCAGTGAGTTTGTTTCCGTTTTTGATAAGTGATATCTTCACCGCTTTACGGATTCCAGAGTTGGGCTGCTTAGCCTCAATTCCTACTTTTTCAATAACGATACCCTTTGCTTGAGTGGATCCTGCAAGAGGGTCGTGCTTTGCTCTTGATTTGAGCATTCGCTTCTTGTATCGACGGTCAGACCATCGAAACTTTTGGCGGTCCTTAGCCATCTTAGCACCTGCGAAGAGTCCTCTACCCATCATAATCACCTCATTGAAGCATTTTGCCGACTTGAACCCCCTATTTAACAACGACCCTCAAAGCCAATGTGAAAGAGAAATCTCGTTTTGTAAAAAGTTGGAACATTTTTGTTCTCGTTGTTAGAAAAAACAACCAAAACGCGTGATTTTTTATGGCGGCAGAGAAACAAGGTTCAAGCCATGTGTCTAAGTCGGGCAAACATGGCATTCAGAGACCACCTCGGCGCAGCCAAAGAAGAAGCAGCTCCAACCAGTCTCATTCACGGGATGTGGAATCACTCTCGCGCCAGCAATCATGATCTCACATTGTTCACACAGATTTCTGAATCACCAGGTCACAGGGCAGCGATCAACATCCTCACCCGCGACCGATTGTGTGAATCAATTGGAATATCTCCAGAACAATATATCGATACTCTTGGTTGGGCAATGAACAATCCAAGCGAGCCAATACTTGTGGACAATGCTGAGGCTGAATGCTTTGAAAACCGTCAAGAAACAGTCGACATCACTCAACTTCCAATCCCTCATCACTGGCCACAAGACAGGGGTCGTTACTCATCTGCGAGTGTGATTATTGCGGAGGACAACGGTATTCGTAACATGTCCTTCCACCGTCAATTTGTACGAGATTCAAATCATCTTGTTGTGCGACTTGTGCCACGACACTTGAGAACAATGACGATGAGTGCTCGCGAGGATGGACGTGAAGTCAACATTGCAATTGTCAATGCTCCTGACCCAGTGGTCTTGTTGGCTGCTGCGATGTCGTTCGATGACAATATCGATGAACTTACGATTGCTGCTGCGCTTCATGAAAAACTGTATGGAAAACCACTTCGTCTCACTCGCATGCCGAACGGAGTCGTCGTTCCAGCAGATGCGGAGTATGTTCTTTGGGGCCGAATAACCGGTGAAGATGATGATGAAGGTCCATATGTTGACATCACCGGCACAGTCGATGACGTTCGTCAAGAGCCGGTCATTGAAGTCGACGGAGTCATCCACCGAAACAATCCGATTTTCCATGCGCTCATCCCAGGTGAAGCAGAGCACAAGACTCTGATGGGGCTGCCTCGGGCCCCTACGATTAAATCAGCAGTGAGTGAAGTCTGTCAATGCCTCGATGTCCATATGACCGAAGGTGGTTGCGGTTGGCTTGCAGCTGTGGTAAAGATACGAAAAACCAATCCTGATGACGGCATGAAAGCGATTCATGCTGCTCTAGCAGGGCATAGAAGCATGAAGATGGTCACCGTTGTCGATGAAGATATTGACATTAGCGACCCAGTTCGCGTTGAGTGGGCGATGGTTACGCGTTGGCAACCTGATAAAGACACAGTGATGCTATCGAACCAAAAGGGTAGTTCTCTTGACCCCTCTAGAGATTCCGATGGGCTAACGGCAAAGGTGGGTTTTGATGCCACCTTGCCATGGGATGTTGACCATGAAGGATTCATGTCTGTACAATGAAGAAAAACTGCATGTATTTGGGTGAGTGTGTTTCATGGGCGAAGGAAATGCTGACCTCTTGCAACATCCGCGCCGAAATTTAGGGAATCGATATCGTTCACAAGCTCAAAAGTTTGCTCGCCTTGCAACGAAAGATTCCCAAAGATTCGCTGAAAACATGTCTTGGGCTGAGCAAAATGCTCGACAAGCCTTGCTCCATGATTTCACTGATGAACGAAATTGGCGCTGCCTTGCTGATATCAAAGTCGTCAACCAAGACGGTGAAGGTTTGTGCTCAGTACTGGAAGATGTTTTCATCGTCTTAGGACGTGATAGTGAACAAGTGGAGCAACTGAAAGGTATCGACTTTTTACTCGTTGGACTTGAATTGCTTGAAGCAGCATTTGCCAAAGACCCTCTGGATCCGGATGCATGGTGGGGCTTGTATTCTGAATCAAGTGAAATCGAAAGTGAGTTGAACGATTTTGCCCATCGTTGTCGACGACTCGACTTCAGTGACCAAAGGGCGAATATTGTCTATGCACGACGACTTGAACGAATACGCTCTGGTGGATATGAATCCCTTTTCATAGAACTTTCTCGGCATCTACTTGCGCATCGGCCAAACAACCATGAACTTTGGATGGAACTAGGACGCTTGCATGAGCGGAGAGAAGAAATGGATGAGGCTTGGTCTTGCTACGATCATGTTCAGCACTTGCAACCTCACTTGAACCCCCGCGATACATTTCTAGAACGCATCACTGGTCGGATGCTTGGTCATGAAGAAAAACCATGGTCTACTCCATCAGTGGAAAAGCGGGAACACTTTTTACAGCAAATGCTAGCACTCACCCAGCGAATTTCAAAAACCGAAGTTGATGCAATGACCACGGAGACACATTCAGTTGAAGTAAATACAAACCCTGATCTTGTGCGACTTGAAACACTCATGGATTCAGGAGACTTTTCAGAGGCATTTTTCCTTGCCCGTCGATTGGTTTCGCAAGGCGAAGAATGGGCTGAGGAATGGGTTTCTAAGGCGAAAGATGCGTTTTAGGTGATGGTATGGAATCAAATGCACCTGTTTTTGTTCTTGCGTGGGTCACTTCAGAACAACATTCGAACCTCGTCCTTGGGGATGGTGGGAGTGTAGTTTTTGTCGAACATCCCGTGCGTGGATGGGAAATTCCGGGTGGCCATCTTGAGGAAAACGAAACTCCAGAACAAGCACTTCATAGAGAGTTGGCAGAGGAGACTGGCCTTTCAGGTGAAATTATCTCATGGAACAAAGACTACTATCCTAAAGGTTGGGTGGCTCATGTGGTTGTCGAAAAATCAGAAGTACATACATGGCAGGTTGAAGACAAGAAAGTACAACTTGTCCAATGGTGGGATGAAATTCCACCTGTGAAGAAGTGGACAGTGGAGGAATTCAGTGACCTTTCACTTTTGTTTCGTGATTCAAATTAGAGTTTGGTCAGCGTGGCGAGTCGAATGTCCCAAAGACCTTTCAAGTGTTGATCGGTAACCGTATTTTGTACTATAGCAGCCAACATGGGGTCTTCTATAGAATCTGGATTCTCTATGAGTTCCGTGAACAACTCCAGTTTGTCGAACCGTGATGCGAGGCTAACCATAGCACGAAGGTCTGGGCGGTCTTGACCCGAATTGTCATCGGATAAATTCGCGCAGCACCACTCGAAAACACTGTCAATATCATCTGGATGAACTTTGAGTTCCGGTGCATCCTCTCCAGCTTGTCGTGGCCGAGATTGTTCGACTTGAATGTGCATTCTTTCAGCCGATTCATCAACATGAAGACTCGAAAAGTCAAGAAACAGTGCGCCTCCTTCGATAGCCATTCCAATTTGGCTCGCTTTAATCGCATGACCGTGCGCATTCCAAGCATGCCTTGCAGCATCAAAATCATGGCCCATAGATGCGCAAATTCTGCTCGCACCTAATCGTGACAGAGCAATCGTTTCATCGGCGTGATTGCCGTTTCGAGGGATGTCTGAATACACAGTAAGCGCCATGACCGGTTCTCCACAAGCAGTGTGCAATGCGGCCTTGTTGATGAGGGATAAATCGTGGTCTCGACTCGCTAGCGCCACCGACTTAAGGCGGGTCTCTGCCCAAGTAAGGTCTTCCTTTGCACCTTCAACATCACCCTGTTCGTATTTTGCCAAGCCAAGTTCCATGCGTAATCTCCCTTCAAGGGCTAAATCACGCGTATCAGGATGACGAGCAATATCCAATGCCTGTTCGATGCTTTGTTGAAGGCGAGTATCCCCCAACATCCGTCGACGAACAAGTGCAAGTGTGGCAGTTTCAGCAGGAGTGAGCGCCGTTTCAAGAATTTCCAAGAGCTCAGCAGCATCCAGATACATGGCTGCTTCTGCTAACGGGAGCCATGTTTTCCAGTTCATTTCATCACGCCACTGAGTGAGCGTTTCAAGATCTACAGGCCCTTTCTCCCTCCATCGAGAAATAAAGAAACCTGGCGCTTGCGGCAAATCAATTTCGGACATTAATTCTCACTCCTTGGGATGAGGGCTACTTGAGCAATAAATGAAGATTCAGCAGCAATTCTATCTGTTTTACCGCTCCATCCTGCTGCACCGTCATGGCCGCCTCCTTCTCCCCCGATTTGTTGAGCAACTTGTGCCATAATTTGTCCAAGATGGATACCACTTTGTGTAGTATGACGGGATGCGCGTGCAGTCATTCTGGTTACACCATCACGAAAACGACTAACCAGTGAAATTTCTGCTCCAGTGCCGATTAAAAGACTGGCAAGTCTTCCTTCAAGAGTTCCAGAATAGGTATGGACAATGTTCCATGGCCCCGAATCAATTGATTTTGCACGTTCTAGTCCTCGAAGCAGACTTCCTCGTTCACTCGGTGAAGTAGAATCGGTCTCTACGTATTCCAGGAATGATGCGTAATCGATGTCGTCCTCTTGAAGGAGATTCACTGCAGTTTGGAATGCGCCTTTATCGGCGTGTCGGAATCGTGCTGTATCGGTGAGCAACCCTGCCAGAAGCATCTTTCGAACAACGGGGGTACGACTTGTAGGCATGTAGTTCAACAGGTACTCATCAACGATTTGTGTCGTAGCCCGAACATTCCATTGAAGCAGCAAATCATTCTCACCAAGCACCCAGTCACAAGTGGAGTGATGATCTAAAATGCATACTGGGACATCTTTTGGTAACGTAATGCCCACTTGTCCAGGGGCTGCAGCATCGACAACAACGATTCCACCAATATTTTTTGGCCACACTGTTTGGTGTTCTGATAATTTGCGAAAGGGGGCTTTTAGAGAATCTACCATTCTTTTGGCAGTTCTCCCTAAGTGAAGTCCACATGCCATCATGTTCGGGTGAGCCGCCGATAGTGCGACTGCTGAACCAATTGTATCCATGTCGCCGTTTTTACCAGTTACTACTGGCACTGCACCGTTGTTGCATGCATCTTTCAACCATTTGTCAAAAGCTTGCAATTCAACTGATTTGTCCGGTGAACTCATGCGTTCTCAGACTCCGCAAGCATTTGTTTTAGTTGGTCGTAGGTAGACATCAATTCTGCCTCCCTTTCGGTAAATCTTCCAAGATGCTCTCGGAGTGCGGTGAGGGTTTGTTCAAGTTCGCTGACCAAAGCCTCTCTGTCTGATACTTCGACCATTACGCCTCCCATTTGCTGATGCAAAGCCAAATCTTCGGGTTGGTTTTTTACCGACTCAACAGTCGTTTCCAGTTCCAAAACTTGTGCACGTAAATTTGCCAATTGCTGACGTGCTGATTGCACTTCATTGACCACGACTTGGAGTTGTTCCATATTTTCCATACTCTCACCTGTATCTCTCATTGCGTGTTGGTAGATGAACCCTCGGACTCAGGCACGAGAGAAAGCAACAGTGAGTCGACTGCAATCAATCCACGCATTCGTGTATTCCACATGGCTCTCAAATCCTTTGCTTTTTGTTCGTTGAGTTGTATGGAAAAGTGCTCTTTTGAACTTGCCCAAACAACTTTTTCATCGGTTGCGAGTGAATCAGCAAGTGCCTTTGTACTCTGCTGAGAGGATGATTGAACCGAAAGGGTCAGTGACCAAGACATATTCAACACTCCACGTGTGGGTGCTCATTCTTCTTCAGTGGAAATTTCACCGGCAGCAAGTGCTCGCTCGTAGTCGAGTGCAGCTTGTTGAGCAATAAACGCCATATCGGCAGTGGTTGCACCTTCGACGGAGCGTCGGAGAATTCTGTTGTTGGTGTCAGATGCACGAGTAAAAGGTTCCCAAGCGCCACCTGCGAATGTGTGGCCACACTTGCTGCAAGACCATATGCCGACTGATTTGCGAGTTACCTTGCGATACTGACAGACCGGACATGTGTATTTTGCCGATTTCTTTGCCAAGGCCGTGCCGGCATTTCGACGTACGGATACACCGTATCGAGCTCCAAATCGTGCTGTTGCACCTGCTTTCTGTGTTCGCTTTGCCAATCAGTTCCCCTCCTGGTTTGCCACGAGTTTTCGAAGATCGGCGCATCGTTGATGTGCCACATCGAATATCTCTGCAAATTCGGCCGGCGTGAACACCCCTCTTAACCCCTTTTGTAGAGAGTGAAGGTGTCCCTCGTCTCCGAGTGTTATGTGAATTCGCTCATCTCCACCGAGTTCTTCCTCTTCGGATGGGTCGTAAACATAGCGTCCTCCAACCCGAGTAAACGATGACATAATAGGGGTGCCGTTGACCTTTAGAGTGTGGTCTTCTCCAACATCAAATCGCTCAGCAGGAACCACTGCTGTTCGTAGAGCAGCAATTGCAGCAAGGCCACATGCATCGAAAATATTTCCTCCATCTGAAAGGACATGGATGTCAATCATTATTCCCCAAACTTTCTCTCCAGGGACGATACACAAACTCTCCATATCAATGCAACCGGATTCGCGAATACCGCGGTCGACAACACGTCCCAATTCAATCGATTGAGGAGACGGTGGTCCAGGTTCGTATTTTCGGTGTGCTACTGGGCGTAGTTCAGCACCACACATCAGCGAGCCTTGAGTAGGGCGGTCTGGCCATGGTGTTCGAAGTTCAAATTTAACTCCAGCATAGACGATGGTTTTACCCAAGACGACTTTCGCTGAACCTTCAGCATTGTAAAGGCAATCAACTTCCAAACTGACTTCGCGCCCTTCCCACTGTCCACGGCCATCCATACGTTGTCCGTCTTCAGCGAGACGTGCGAGTTCTTGACGTAGAAGAGTTGGAACCAATTCTACCATCAGTTTTCACCTCCTTCATACCTGCGCTTGAGCGCATCCACCATGATTTCGTGAATTTCTGCAGCAGCTTT
>JASLVU010000067.1 GCA_030741225.1 Candidatus Poseidoniaceae archaeon
TTGGCAGAATAAAGAGTTTTTTCTCCACTCCAAGGCTGTAAATAGTCGTAATCAGGATGGCCTGCATCAACACCGGTATCGAGGTCAACAATTGCTGTTCCATCCCCATCCCATTCGGTGAATGCAAGGTCAGTATCGTAGGCAACAGTTCCATCTGTGTTGATGATGGCACGATGCCAAGATGTTGTCGCGTTGACCACATGTGTGGTCTCATGCATGAGAATTCCCGGTTCTGTTATCGGCTCTCCTCCAAATTCCGGAGGGAGATAGAAGAATTCCAACTCGCGGTTGAGTTCAAGATATTCGATTCTTTCCCAGTGGCTAATGACTCGAATATCGCTTGCTTTTGCTTCTATGAGACCTCCATCAAGAAGTGGAGCATCGCCAAGTACTGCTGCACCTAGAGATTTAAAATGTTCGAGATCGGATGCTGTAACCTTGGAGTTGAGTTGGAAGATTACCGAAAGGACCGAATCGTCACCGACAGAATTGAGTTCATCTTCGAGTGCAGAATCCATTCTCTCAAAGTCACCGAGAGGATTTAATGAACCGGTTAAGGGTGCGGCAGATACACCAAGTAAAAGCAATTGAAGTACACAAACAAGGATTAGACATCGAGCAGTACCGTGGCCCATGATGTTGGGTCACCACACTTCTTCAAATGGTTTCGCATAATATGTCCTATTCCATCCATGGGATGACTTCAGGAATTTCCGCAAAAAGATTCGCTGGCAAGGCTGTCTTAATTTTTGAGACAGAACCTAAACCTGCAGTAACCTCCTTTTGCCATAATGCAAATTCCTCAAATGTTGTCAATTGCAAGACTGGATTGTTCATTCGATTCCATCCAAGTGTCTGCATCTCGGTTCCTGGTGGCTCGTGACCACTGCAAACCACCAACTCATCATCAAGTGCGTTCAAGCGTTGAAGGGATTTCCAATGTTCTTGAATACGTCCACTGGGCAAATCATCTCTGCCAACACCACCCTTTCCGTTAAACAAGAAATCGCCCGTAAAAAGATGAGATGAAGTTTCGACAAGAATATGATCGTTTGTGTGGCCAGGAACATGGTGTACTGTAAGTTCATTTGAACCGAGCCTGAACACTTCGCCGTCATCGAGATATTTGGAAATGCCCAAACATGCGGTATCTTTCCACATGAAATATTCACAGCCACTCCGTTCACGAAGTGAATAACAAGCAGTAATGTGATCTGCATGAGTGTGTGTCGCAACGACAAACTCCAGTGATAGACCTCGGGTTTCTAGAACTTCCAGATAGTGTTCCATGAAGTCATAAACTGGGTCGATTAATCCTGCAGACTTCGAGTTGTTATCGGTCAACAAGTATGTTTTTGCCCATCCGGTGTCATTCATTTGTTCGATGTCCATAAATTTGCGAATGAAAGGAGATACTTGAACAAATCCCATAGTTGAAACCTAATATATACGAGCATTCATGAAATATGACAAAAACGCAAAGCCGTGCATCCCACTGAAGTTGTTCATCTTGAACACGATGGAAAAGTCCTGTTGGTTAACAGTGAAGGAAATGGCCCACAACTTCCATTGCAGGGGAGAATTGATGACTCCGAGCAAATTCGTCTACCTACTCGTGAAGAAATTGACGCTCTAGGCATCGATTGGAAAATTCTTCGGGAAACCCGAATCGTATTTGGTACGATGGTTTACCGGGTGCTCAAAGGATATCCGAAAATTGAATGGCCAAAAAAGTGGGCTTGGAAAGATGAGTTGATTGCAGATAATTCTGTTCACCCAGTTGCCCGTGAAGCAATTTACAGATCCATTCATCGATTGGTCTCGAAGGTAATGATTCGTAATGAGAACGATGAAGTACTCATGGGAAAGGTTGAACGTGGACACTTCAGAGGTTTCTGGACACTCCCAGGTGGATATATGGATCACGATGAACACCCAAGCATTGGCTGTGTGCGTGAAACTCTTGAAGAGATTGGACTGAGTATAGTCTTAGAACAACACGAGCCGATTATTACTCAAAAAATATTTACTGATGAAGGCATCTCGTTTGTGTCTTTTACATACCGTTCGCGTTGGAATGGTGACATTGAGACACTTGAACTACAAACAGAAGAAATCTCAGAAGTCAAGTGGTTTGCAAGGGAAGATGCAATACTCAATGCCGTATCATACTTTGACCTTGAAGCTCTCAAAAGTCTGTAATCACAATCCTACATTCGAACGTGCAGCAGCTAAGGCATCATCAAGTCCGTCAGCATTTGAACCTCCACCTTGAGCAAGGGTTGGTCGACCTCCGCCACCACCGTTGATGTGAGGGGCAATTGTACGAAGCAATTCAACTGCATTGTAACGTTCATTCGCAACAGTATCTTCAGTGACTGCAATCATGAGTTTACCGCCACCCTCTCTTGAACCTAAAACTGCAAGCGTCGGGTTTGATTTGTCAAGAGTGAGTTCCTTGAGCATTTTTGTCATTTTCTTTAAATCGCCTGATACTTCCATAATGGCAATTCGAACACCGTCAATTACCGTTGTATCTGAGCCACCTCCGGATGTTCTGAGTCGGACAATTTCTGCTTCCAATTGCTCTATGGTTTTGCGTTGTTCTTTCCATTCATTGTAAAACCGTTCAGATGTTTTTGGAAGTTCATGCTGAGGTACTCCGTACAATTTACTGGTCGTTCTCAGAATCTCATCTTGTCGGCGGGCGTAATCTAGTGCTGCTTTACCGGCCACAATGTGTAACCTTTCAACGCCATCCTGTACGGCTGCAGATCGAACGAGTCGAATAGAACCAATTTGCCCTGGCTCATCGTGATGTGTACCACCGCATGCTTGAATGTCATGGTCAGCAATTCGAAGAATACGGATTGAGTTGCCTTTAGGAGCTCCACCTTGATACAAATCAAAGCCGTACTTTTTGTCTGCATCTTTACGGTTGAGTTCTATTTTTTCAGTTCGTTGGACTTTACCAAGAACTTCATTCGCCAGTGACTCAATGGCATCTAAATCATCTCGGTCTAAGCGACGAAAGTGCGTGATATCAAGACGGCCAGATTCTACGGATTTATTCGCACCTGCTTGATAGATGTGAGGTCCAAGTACACGACGTGCAGCACCTCCAACGATATGTACAGCAGTGTGATGGTCCATCAATTGTTTTCGCCTTGCCCAATCGAGATTGCCATGAACAAGAGCCCCAGTTTCAAACGAGCCATCGGTTAGATGGACAACAAGATTGCCTACTTTTTGAGTGTCGAGTACTTTTACTCTCTTTGAGTCGGTGAACAAAGAGCCGTAGTCTCCTTCTTGCCCCCCACCCTCTGGGTAAAAGCAAGTTTTGTCAAGGATGATACCGTGAGTTGCACCATCTGGAATATCATCACCAAGCAAGGGTAGAGTCGCCAAAACACTGGCATCAAAATCACGCTGCTGAACATCCTCATAATAGAGCGGAATTGTTGCAGGCAAATGCTGCGGCGATTCAATCAAAGTGTTGGATTCCACCGATTGAGCAGCTTGTTTTGCCATTCTTGCATGGCGTTCAGCCATTTCTGCAGCAAACCCTGTCCGAATCAGGACATTGTTCCATCCTGCATTTTTAGCCAATGTGACCACCATGTCGGGCGCTAATCCATGAGAATCGTTCAATTGGAATAAAATCTCATCCGGGATAATTTCAGTTTCCTTGGGTAAATCTTTGAGTTGTGTAACAATCACATTACCACCCTTTCGAATCATTTCTCCGTACCGTTCTTCCTCTAACCTCAAAACTTCTAACAGACCGTCGTGAGTCTGTTTCATTGACTGGCCACCAAGGTTGACATCAATATGATGTTTCGCAAGTTCTGGAAGAGAAATTGCAAGACCAAGGTCATCTCGCATTCGGAGAGTCCGTCGTGCAAGCATGCGTGCAAGATATCCTGCTTTTGCATTGGATGGAACCAAGCCATCTCCAAGCATATTCGTTAAAGCATGAAGATGGTCTGGAATTGCGTAAATCTTCGCCAAAGGTTCGGTAATTGATGAGAATTGTTCAACAGTCACCTCAATTCCTCGTTCAGCTAAACGTCTCAAGAATGTTGTTTGCAATTCATCGGCATCGACACCGGGTTCGATATTCATAATCCCGTTTAGCCGACTCATCTCTCCCAAGAGAGTATCCAAATCCAGTTCTGGCCATTTTGAGGTTACAGTTGAGAAACCAGATAAATCCTTCAACCAAGAAACAGATTCAGGATAAATTGCTTCATAAATTGTGGGCGTGCCAGCAGCAGCCCAGCAAAATCGTTCAAGACCATATCCTGTGTCGATAATTTGTAACGGCATTTCTCTGTAAAAGTCTCCTTTGAGTTCAATGTCTCCTTCGGGATGTTCTTCAAGATTCATGAACACGAGCGTTGCTAGTTCAAGTCCTCCAACGATAACTTCGACTGCTGCACCAGCATTCCCCCCTCCACACCAGGGGTTTTCGACGTAACTAATCTCATCGACAGGTATTGAGAAAGTATCGGTCATAAGTTGATGACAGTATTGCACACACTCCTCCATCCAGTAGTACATTTTGCCGTCATCAGGACGATTGAAAACATGGTGTGCCATCATCTCAAATGTGGTCAAGTGGCGACCTGAACGACCGACAGCATCTACATCTGTCAATCGAATACAAGGCTGGGAAATTGTCAATGGATTGGCTGGAGGTTCAACTTGTCCCGAGGTCACATGAGGTTGGAAATCTGCAATAGAAGCAATTGTTAGATGGATGTCATCTCTCCAACGAGCAAGTACTGGATAAGGTTCTATCCGTGTATGTTGAACGTCTTCAAAAAAATTGAGAAATGCCTCTCTCATGGCGTCCTTAAGTGCTTTGCCGCGCATATCAAAACCTTTGATGAGGGGAGCGCCAATGAAGGTATATTCATCTTCAGGAGTGTCGCCGCAAGTGTCACGATTCTTATCGGTGGTCCAAAACCAGAGTTGAGTAATTCTACATTGCCGACGCTCAAAACCAGCATTATGAAACACTGCCAAATCAATCGGTGGTAATCCCATGTTACTCAACTGCCTAAGAGACAACCATCCCACAGTGCGATACACTTTGAAACCTGTGGGTAATTTATGGAAGAAACAAAGAACAATCCTCAAAGGTGAACTCCTCGTACTACTACTATGGCCGAGGATTGGCGTCAGTACTTGTCTCATGAAGGAGACGGCACAATTCGCATAAAGGCCCATGGAAAAATGAAAGTTGATGCAAGACTCGTCACCGATACAAACCACATGGAACTGCATGCAGATGACCGTGGACCTGAACAACTGATCAATGCTGCAAGTCTTCCCGGAATAGTTGGTGAGGCTTGGGGCATGGCTGATTGGCACTTTGGTTATGGCTTACCAATTGGAGGTGTCGTCGCTACCGATACTGAATTTGGTGATTTAGGAGGAGCGATATCTCCAGGCGGAGTAGGTTTTGACATCAACTGTGGAGTGCGAATGCTCGCTCTTGATGCGACGGCAGGTGATATTCCAAATTTGAAAAAATTAGCTGGAAGGCTCGCAGGAAGAATTCCTGCTGGGGCTTCAGGAAAGGGGGGGCTTGACATCACAAACAGTGATTTGGAGCGGTTGATTCAAGGCGGCGCTCCAGCCGCAGTAGAACTGGGGTTTGGGTTTGACGAAGATCTTGAACACTTAGAGTCTGGAGGATTGCTGGGTACAGAAAATGCTGACATCTCATCTCGTGCTAAGGAGAGAGGTTTGAGAGCATTAGGTACACTTGGCAGCGGAAATCATTTCCTTGAATTGCA
Source organism: Candidatus Poseidoniaceae archaeon (assembly GCA_030741225.1). Taxonomy (GTDB): domain Archaea; phylum Thermoplasmatota; class Poseidoniia; order Poseidoniales; family Poseidoniaceae; genus MGIIa-L1. The sequence continues at coordinate 5,808 of JASLVU010000067.1, forward strand.
AACTGTGGGACAGACTGTTGATGCCGACACAGCTGAACAATGGGGGCTCTACGATGGTCAATTGGTGGCTATGATTCATTCAGGTTCACGTGGCCTTGGGCACCAGGTCTGCAGCGACCATGTGCGCAGCCTTGAAAGAAGATACAAGAAGAGAGGTAATGGATGGTATGATTCCGAATGGGACTTCGAAATCGCCGATAGACAATTGGCTGCTGCACCATTTCACTCATCTCAAGGGCAATCCTATTTCGATGCAATGAACGCCGCTGCAAATTTCGCATTTGCAAATCGAAGTGCATTGGCACATCGACTACGCGAAGTGTTGCGACTCGAACTCGGAGTTGACGGTGAAGCACGAACATTGTACGATGTTGCCCACAATATTGCGAAGGTCGAGAACCACCATCTGCATGATAAAAATTGCACTTGTATAGTTCACAGAAAAGGTGCTACTCGAGCGTACAGTGGTGATTCTCCTCATCTTGACTCGAGATATCGAACAACTGGCCAGCCTGTACTCATCCCTGGTGATATGGGGACTGGTTCATGGGTTATGGCCGGACCAAAAACTGGTCAAAATATCGCATTTGGTTCCTCGTGCCATGGTGCTGGGCGTGCACTCTCACGGACTCAGGCCAAGAGGACAATCGACGGTTCAGCACTCAAAAAAGAACTTGAATCAAAAGGGATTCGGATTCATGCATCTACTCCAAATGTGCTTTCTGAAGAAGCACCAGATGCGTACAAAGATGTCGATGAAGTCATCAAACTAACAGAAAATGCCGGCTTGGCTCGACCCGTTGTCCGATTAAATCCTCTTGCAGTAATCAAAGGTTGATTACATGCAATAGTTGTGAGCAGGCTGACCTGGAATCGTTGGTGCCGAACCGCTGTGGACGCCATCGGGCTCTTCACATATCACGCTTAACAAGGTATTCACTAGGTCTTTCAATTCATCGACTTGATTTTGTAGATCACGAACCCGTTGCCGCATCTCTGTTTTTGCTTCCTGCTCTCGCTGCATATTATCCCATCCAGAGAAGTTGCCTTCTCCAATAGTCCATTTCTCCAAATCACCTTATAGCCTTTGAGGACTTCACTTGGCTCACCACTTCGATTTGATGGGGTCGATAGAGACGCGAAGCGGTTATATTGGTCCGGTAAGTCGCCACGACTACTGCCACCGTGGCTTAGCGGTATAGCACCTCATTGGTAATGAGGAGGTCGCGAGTTCAATTCTCGCCGGTGGCTCTTTTTCTTGAACTCAAAGTGAATTTGCCTTAAAGAGAGACACATGTGAATGAAGCGCCGAGAGAGAGATTTGAACTCTCGTGCCACAAGGACACGCGATTTCCAGTCGCGCGCAATACCAGGCTATGCGATCTCGGCTTGTAACCTGCCCAAATAGCATCGGCGTTTAATGCTCACCCTTCGTAATGATGTGTTCGCAAGAAATACATGGCAAAAGAACTCAAAGGTGGAACATCTGGGAGTAGCATGAGCGAAGAAGCGCTGCTTCTTGAACAGGATGGAGAAGAACATGATGTTCTTCCATTTCGGCTCAGAAACTTCAATCCCTTTTTTGAGTTCTCGGGTATTCACGAACTGGGGAAACCAATCGATAAGATCCAAGTTGAACTAAAATTTCAGTCAATGTTGGCCTACAGAGAGTGGAAAAAAGAACACTGGCTAACCTTAGGGATAGGTACCTTAGCATTCATTTTGGGTTCCTTATCACCGGAGATTCTTTCTGGGGGCGACGCTCAAAAATATGGGATAGAAGGTTTGACTTCGGTACGTAGTTACTGGTTTTTCCAAATGCTAGTCTCGTTGGTTTGTTGGGGAGTATTTGCCATCCAAATTTGGAGACTTTTTCCCGTAATGCGTATTCATGCTCTGTCTTTGCTTGTTTTTTGGAACATCATCATGATTGCACACATCTTCTTTCACAAGAAAAATGCAGATTTCCCATCAGGAGCAGCTCTTTCAGATATGATGGAGGGCACACTTGCAATTCTGGTTGTCGTGTTCTTCATATACTACTTTAGCCGCGCAGTTGTCGAAACTCGAAACCTTCATGTCGAAGAAAATCATGTCCATGAAGATGTTCGACTTATGCAGATGGAAATGGCAGAGCACTCACTTAGAGGATGGGGCTTTGTACTTTGTTTATGGCTGAGCCTTGTATTCATCTCTTCATGGGCAGGGGCAAATTTCGTTTCAGAAAGAGGGGGCGAAAGAACGACAATACTCGTATTGCACATCATAACTGGAATATTGTCCCTTCCTGTATTCATGATATTAATTTGGTACCCACAGCGTATGCTCGGGACAGGAGTTCAGGTTACCACTTTGGCTGCAAAAAAAGCAGAACTCGAAATGGAAGGAACACCGGTAATGGATGAAAGTGATTCTTCAAATTGCCCTGAGTGTGATGCATCGGTTCCAATATTCCGCACTCGTGACGGGAAAATTTCTGTGCCCTGCAGTGCAATTGGGTGTAACCAAACAAGTTTCATTGGCGAAGCATGCAAATCATGCTCTGCCAAAACACCGACTCGATATGATTGTCCTCAGTGTGGAATTAATGCTCCTGTAATGGATTTTTTGAGTGATGTGGAGGCATGGTAATGGATATTAGAAAAATACGAAATGATTTTCCAACGTTACAAGGAGAACATGCTCCAGCATATTTGGATAACGCATGTGTAACACTGAAACCTGAAAGTGTGTTGAAAGTAATCAATGATTACTACACTCAAACACCGGGATGTGGAGGCCGTTCAGTACATCGCTACGGCACAAAGATTTCGAAACAAACATCAAATGCTCGAATTAAACTCCAAAAATTTTTGAATGCACAGAATCCAAATGAAGTTGTCTTTACACGAAATGCTACTCATTCACTAAACCAAGTGGCCCATGGAATGAAATG
>JASLVU010000068.1 GCA_030741225.1 Candidatus Poseidoniaceae archaeon
CGTTAAAGAAATTGGATTTTGCTTGCCACAAATCACCGTTTGCCCGTACGATGTACGACCCCCAAGTTGATTTTCCACCCCGCTTCATCCAAGGTTGCCATAACTCGACTTTTCCGTGCTCAGTAATGCTTCGAATTGCCATGTGTTCATGATTGCCTTTGATGCAAACAATACGCGGGTCGCTACGAATCATTTTGATTACACCCGCTGAGTCAGGCCCCCTATCAATCATGTCCCCTAAGCACACAACACGGTCCTCGTCTGCGAGTTTGAGTCTGTGAAGGAGTGCTCGAAATGTAGCTAAGTGGCCATGGATGTCTCCAATTGCGTATACTCGATGGCCGTTATCGATTCGAGCTTGTAAGTCGGCTTCCAAACTTGGGTCTCTGCATGAAGGGCCTAAGGGTAGGTCAAGTTTACAGGTCATTTTCTCACCGGGAGACTCTCTCCGGGCTGACCATTCTACAGGCGTTATATTGTCTTCGTATATTTTCAAAACAAAATGTGTCGATTTGGAGACCTTTTTGTTTTTTTCAAAATTATTTTTTCACCTGTTGGCGCAATGAAATTTTACAATTGTTATTTTCCTTCTATGTATGACACGCGCATGTGCATGGATAAGAGAGTTTCCGCGCATACGCGACATACTTAAATTTCCGGAAAACGGTCAAATAACCGAAAGACTTATCCGTGATGCCTACATTGGAGTATTCAATCCGGACAGGTGAGATACATGAGGGAACCAGAATTTGATGAACAAGATTCGTTGAAGCGGGCCCTCTGTCATCGCAGTTAGTGCGACTGATCTGGGCTTGAGCGGCGAAGCTGCACATCCATCATACGTTGTGCAGCCGCTGTCGCTTGTGAAGCAGCAAGGAGGTATGGTGTAGCGGATAGCATCAGGGGCTTCGGATCCCTGGACCCCGGTTCGAATCCGGGTACCTCTGCCAATTCAACGCACGGCGGTGCTAAAGCGCAACATAGGAGAGATACATATGAAAAAGGAAAAGAAACAAACAACAGAAAAAAGAACACATGCTAAACCAAGCACCTTTGTCATAGAAGGTGATGGAGACTGGTTCATCGAGAACGGGTATGAAAACCCAAACGACATCATTGACCACGATGCGAACTTGGACGAATCCGAAGCTTTTTTTGGCATCTTTGCAGCCTATAACCAGCACAATATCGCTAACGGGACCAGATGGGATACTTGGCCGAGTTGGGAGTTGTGTTTGACATCAATGGACATTGGTCTTCATTTTTTGATGCCCAAGATTGACACTCATGAAGATTGGGTGCAGAGAGAACACTGGCTGGCTTTGGCCCAGATTGTCCATACTCATCCTTCAGTATCGATGGATGGCTACACCATCACAATTCAGGGTCAAAACGGGCATGTATTTGCCTTTGACTTCTGCCTTGAACTCGAGAAATGGGGTGCGCCAGGCACGTTTGCCGAACATAAAGCAAAAAGGATGGCTGCAGCGAAAAAACCGAAATCGTGGATGTGGGCACCTCCTGCATACCTCTATTCGAACAACGTGGCCCATTCTCTTGGAGAGTATTGGTCGTGTCCAGATTACGTTTCAAAGTACGGTGGAGAAAGCACGCTCTACACGCATGACAATTTTTTCTGTATTGACCATCTCGAGGGGTCTTTTGCTTCGAGCGCGCTTTCGTTGATTCAACTCTGTTTAGAGGACAACCACATCTGGATAATGCAGTATGAGGAAGCGCTGAACATGCAGGACTACGTTGAGGAAATGGAAAGAGAATGGCCGGGTGGAAGACCCGACCAAGACTGGGAGTACCAGTGAGGTGAGAATATGAAAAAGAACAACAAGAAAAATATGAATATAAACGAAAGAATGGCGATGTTATCGTGGAAGCCAAATGCAAGCGCTCCCCTATGGGATGCTTCTGAACCTGGTGAGGATGAAGGTCCGTATTTCACAGACATCAACATCGACCATATGAAGCAAATCGGCCCTTCGTGCGTAGCAACCACGTTGGCGATGATTGCGAGGACAACAGGTGCGAACGTGAATCCTGATGATTTCAAAAAAATCACCAACTCACAATCACCGCACTCATGGTCCAAAGCATTGAAAGCTTACGGCATGCAATTGGCGTATTGCAATCATGATTTGAGAAGAATAGAGCATTATATCGATGAACTGGTTGAACACAACGACTTGTTCTTCTTGTGCTTTTATTCGATTGACCCACCAAGTGACCCAGATGAAAAGGGCAAGCTCTGTACTGCCCACATTGTCACGCTGCACAAGGATACCATCTTTGACACTGCAAAGCACAGTCAGACAGGTGGTGTGATTGCCGCACATGACTATGCAAGGCTTGAAAGACAAACCAAGAGAATCTTCAGAGTGGTTCCGCTTGGCCATCCGAGGTGTGTATAATGAACCAAAGTAAGACGAGGAAATTAACTCTCGAAGGACTTGGAATGTGCGTTACCTATGGCAAGGACAACAACATTGGAATTGGTTTGCCGATTGTTGTTGATGAAGACAGACCTCTGGTCATTGCCCATCCCGCAGCAGCCAATCACTACCATGCGAGCATGAGTTTGTTTGAAGATGCAGGGCATCCGTTTGTGCATGTACTGGTTGATTTTGGACAATATTGTCCAGATGAGTGGCCGTATCACGCAGACATTGTCAATCATGCCGTCTATCAAAGATTGCACGATACTTCTCAAGGGCACCCCGTGTTCAGAAAGGTATGCATTGATGTTCCGCATTGGCAGGTTCATGTCGGAGGAGAAGCCTTCGAGTATCTTTCCAATGCGCCACCAGTTGACATTTTGTATGTTGATTGGTTTTCCTGGATTGACAGATTCATTTCCAATGACGAGAATGCATTTGCAGAGATGATGGCGAATTATATTTCCAAAATTAGAGATGGAGGTCTTGTCATTGTCGACCACAAGCACAAGCAATTGAGAGAGGGTGGATGTAGGTGGTTCAACCATCCGAATGAAACGTTCCCTGTCGGCCCGCACTCCGTAATGGAGGAGGTATGTGTCGTTGAATGGCTGGGTGAAAATACCTATCATGAGATGCAAACATATGCCGCTACTGTCTACAAAGTTCACCATTCTGCCAACAGTCCACTCAGTCAAACCGATTGGTTTGAGGAAATCAAACCGTGGTTTTGGAATACTGTTCCTGAAATGGGCTTGAGCCCGTCTCAAGTGCAGAACATGTTGGACAATGAAATCGAGGAGAGCATTCACCCGAATGCGATTACGTGGGAAAATTGGCATGACACATGGTCAACGGTTTACATGGATGGTAGAGACGGTCTCACATTCAAGACGCCCGTTCCTCCAAGGTCTGCTTGGCCATATGAAGCGTATTCGAGTTACTTGCAATGGCTCATCAATCACCCAACATGTCTACAAAAAGAACTCAACAAGAGGTCATACAGACTGTCGGGAGAGAACTTTGTGCTCAATCTTGTGCACGGTGATTTGCTTGAACTTGCCCCTGCGTTGTATACGAAACATGCAGCCTTGGCTGTGAGACATAAGCTGAGCCAACAGGTGAAAGCAAGATGTCCATGGTGGAAGCATCAGACTACGGTTTTACAGACGAGGCATACTTGGGAATCAAATCCGATTTCTGGTCTTCAGTGGTCGGGCGAGTCTGCAACACCGCATTTGGCCAAATTGTTGATTGAGCATGCCAAAGCCCAATCCTTTGCGATTACCCACCACAATTCGAGGTACTTTGAATGCAGAGAAATAGTGACTGTAGCGCATGGCACGGCAACATTGAGAGAAGTAATGGACGGGGTCGAAGCCTACTATGACGCTTTAGGATTTGACGCACCTAGGCAGCCCACTACCCTTGAGTTGACTGTGGTTTACTTGGATGAAAACGAATACCTCGAAGACAATGTTTCTCCGAGATGGAGCAGGAGGGATTCAGGTGAATAGCGATAGATACCTGCAATGTTATCTTGCACTGGACGAAGATTGGCCGTTGAGTTTGGTTTCCATAACTGCTCAGCAGAGCGATCCGATGTTTACATCAATACAACTGTTTGACATCTACTTTCCCGACAAGAGTAGAGCGGAATTTGTTGAATGGAGGTCGCATAGATTGTTCAGCAACTGGCAAGATGACATCTACTCGATGAGCGATGAAGTCTTCCAGTTCCACTGGCCGATGATTGCTGGTGCTTTAGCAGAGGTGGATACTTCGAGTTGAAGATGGTCAAGCACACAACTGCCACTGGCCCAGAAAATGGGGATACGCACTTTGGCACGTGATTGCACAAGAGTGGTGATGCTTGAATGGTGGTAGCCCGATTGGGACTCCCTTGGTGTACGGCGCACACTGCGTAAGCAGAGGACCTGGTTCGATTCCAGGCAGGGGTTCACTCGCTAAGACGAGCAATGAGTTGGTCTTTTGTTCCAGATTTCGCTAAGCCCTTTTGGGAACATAGTTCAACCAATTCCGCTTTTTTTAAGTCCTTAAGATCCTTTTGAGTAGGTTTTGTTTCCTTGGGTTCTGAAGTGTCTTTGTCTGTTTGAGATGGTGAGTCTTCACTTTCACTTAGGTTTGAAGCGAGAGCCATCCATTCTTTTGTTTCGGCTTTCTTTTGCGCCCATTCCATTTGTTCACGTTCTCTGCTGTAAATTGCCCATGCTTCGTCAGGTTCCAAAACACCGGTTTCGAGGTAATTTTCAAGAACACTCATGGTTTTGTTAACAGCTAGATTGAGAGCACTAATCTCTGCATCCAAGAGAGCCACATCATTGTCGATAGTTTTCAGTAAGTTGTTGTGAGAATCTATGATACTCTTTCGAATATTGTTTGCGATGTCTTTGTAATGTTTATCTCGTTTAAGCAAGAAATTCAGTTCGCTGAGAAGAAATTGAATCACATCAAAGTGTAACTTATCCAGTGGCCTTGAAGCAAGCGTCATCGAGCGAGCAATTTCGTAAGCGATTTCAAGATAAGTAAAATTATTATTTTCCGAATCAACTTTCACAATAAATCCAAACACTTCAGGGTAAAACAAAATCTGTTGATCTCCAATTTCATTGATTGGATTGAGCCGTTCATTCATCACAAAAATAGAAATGTTAGATTTTTTTGTTGAGCGGGTCTCAAGAAGTTGTCCAATTGCAGTGTCACCTTGGCTTCGGAAAGAAGTTTTGGCATTGCTCCGGCCGCCTGTTTTGATGTCACCAAGTCCATATCCACTAGCGAATTTAACCTCAATGGCAAGGTTCTCAACGCTTTTGCCATCACTAATTATTGCCAATACATCTCCGGTTTTGTTCGTATCATCATCATCCGAACCGGTACCATCGTGCTGGATGTCGTCAAGGTATCCTTGACTTCGAACATATTTTTCAAGAGCGACTTTGATTGTTATCTCTTGGTCAGTTTTGTATTTGTTATCCTTTTCTAATTTCTTTTCCAAATCCAACATATACATCTGTACAAGCTCAATTTCGGATTGCATTTTATCTTTGAATTGATTCAAACTGTGAGATACGCGACCTTGCCATAAGGCTAGCATTCCAATGCTGAGTGCTTGTTGAATTTTTTCACTTCGTTTGCCCACAAGGACATTGTCTTTGTTGAAAAACCATCCCGATAAGGAGGGATGTAATGAAAATTTACCATTTATCGAAATAGCATTGATTGTACTTTCCCCATCCTCTATTTCGGCCTCTTCGATAACTTCTTGATTGATTAATTTCTCAAGCTGCTTCACCTTTTTTCTTAGTTCGGCGGCCTCCGACTTCCAATCTTTCTTCTTGCCCATAGCCAAACTAACTTAAAGATATCAATAACTGCTTCGTTTCAATTGTATGGTTGTACTGAGACCGTTTTCGTGGAAGGTTTTTTCATCGCATTCGAACGTTTCGACGGCTGTCAGTGGTTCTCCACATGGACTGCTGGTCACGGAAGGACTCACCCATGTCGTGGAACACGAAAGGTGTGAGGTTCAAGGGGTCGTCGCTGGGTGAACCGCCGCTTGAGTTGGCACAGAATGCAGGCAGAGGAAAAGTCCCAGACTGGCCGGGTTGAATATCAATCCAAACATCTTCTTTGACCACGAGATTCTGATTGCCGTTCCAATTCTGCTGCTCAAACATGGTTCCACGAGGAACCACGATGCGCACGGGGCTTGAACTTGAGTTGGTAAGTTCCATTTGCACTGCATTGGCCGAATCAAAACCGTTTCCAGTAATGGAATCAATTTGGATTTGTCCAGTTCGAGCAGCATGATAGACACTGTCGACTCGGGAATCAAAACTCATGTTCAATGCTGCAGGTGAATAGATGGCAGTTGTGTTGTCGCGTTCACTTCGCAAGTGTGAGAACTGGGCAAGCAGTTGAGTGCCACCCAAGTTACGAACATCTTCGAGATCAAGTCCAGGATAGACTCGACGAGCTTGTTCGACGAACACGTTGGTTCGCTCTCCAGAGATGTGGCGAATTGCGGTGCGTTCACGACGTGAAGAATGTGGGTCAATTGGAGTCCCTTCTTCGTTTTCAACGGTCACGGTCAAATCTTGCACACATCCTTCGATGAGCGGATTACCGTTTTCATCAAACAGAATTTCTCGTACGCTCATTGGAGCAACTTGTACGGTCACTGCTTCGCTGCTGCATACTCCTGTATCACCGATAGGCAAGCCTTGGCGTAGGGTAATGGTCTGGGTTACGGGGGTTGGGTTTTTTGCTAGATATTTTACGTTCATAGAATCACTTCCTGTGGTGCCTCACTTCCTCGGTGGATGAAAAGGCGAAGGTCTGAGCGCACGGTGTTTTTGATGTTGGCGCAAGCATCGATGAACCGTTCAAGGCAATGGCCCCAAGGTTCATTCTCTTGGTTAAAGTGAGGTTCAGGCAGATGGCCTCGATCTCGAAATCGGTAATCGGCTTCGTTGTTTTCAACAAAGCTTGAGCGAGGATTGTAGGGCAGGTAGACTCGGATGATGCCGTGCCTTCCTTGGCGGAAAGTTGCAAGACTGCTCACTTGGTGAAGATTTTCACAGACAAATTCAGGCCCTGCCATCAGTGCTGGGTCAAACCATATTTGGCCGTCGGCATGAAGGTTGCTCAGTTCCTCATCACGTTGAACACTTGGACGGCAACGATGCCTGTTTGGAGGTAGGAAAGCGTGTACCCAAAGTTCGTTGAAGACGTTTGAAGTTGGTGTTCCAGGGTGAACATTGACTGCTTCTTCACGGTTCTGTATTCCTTCTCGGTTGAGCAGAGCAGCACCGCTTGATGGGACTCGCATTCCGTTGATGAGTTGATGCATGTTGCGAACAAATTCCTCGTGTTCATGCACGGAAAGGTTTTGTCGAAGCATCCAATAGGTGAGGGTCTGCATTAATTTTGCAGCCTGCTCGCTGTCAAGACCTGCTAGAACTGCAGTTGACATTTGTTTGAGATGAGCAACAAGCACAGCATCGGGAGTTTCTCGTCGAACCTCAATTTCATCAAGACCCAGTCCGAGTTGTTGTCCCAATCGTTGAGCATCGCGCTTGAGTGCACGTGTATCTTCATCAAGAGTGGATGTGCGTTGGGGTGTGGGAGTTTCTTGTTTGGGGACATACACCATCAGTTGTCCATCTTCGTTTCGCTTGTATGCTGCGCGTTGTTCAATCATCCGTCGTGCATGACGGCTGTATTTTCCTCTTCCAGCATAAATTTCAGTTCCTTTCTCATCGTATAATGTAGCCATCTTTTTTCACCGTGGATAGAATCTAACTTTTCTACAGTATATAAAGAACTCAAGAAAACTATTCCTAATTCATTAGAGCGCGCACGTAAGAAACCTCAAGTTGGAGCGCTCAAGTGGCACTTTGATGGCTCAGAGGTCGTACCACAGTTCTCTCTTGGTATTGCTTATGCTTATCGCATTGTGCCTGCCGGGCAACATCGCAGTTCCCGATGCTCAAAGTGAAGAGCCACCCGCTTGGCCAGAAGGCGCAGTTGCTTACGACAACATGGTTAGCATGTCTGATTTTGGTTACCGCCAAATTGATTCGGCTGCCAACGAAAACGCTCGCAACTGGATTGTCAGTGAACTCGAGGGAATGGGCTACGAAGTTGAGCGCCAATCGTTCACGACCGAAGTATGCACCAATTGTCAAAACATTGTCGTCACCATCAACGGAACTTTGGAAGACGATTGGCGCGTTGTAGGTGCGCATCACGATGCCATTTGCTATTCTCCACCGCCACTCATTGGAGTGACCTATCCTGGCTGCACCAACACAGGTGCTTACGATGACGGAACCGGTTCAGGCGCACTGCTTGAGATTGCTCGAACCTTTTCGCAGTGGGAAGGCACCCCTTTGCACACGTGGAAACTGGGGTGGTGGGATTACGAGGAATGGCAAGGCAGCGGTAGCCCTGAAGGAGGTGGAAAAGGGAGTCTGCATTTTGTTGAACAGCAGATTCCTGAAGACGTCAATGTGACCTACATCAATTTGGATATGTTTGCACTCAATTGGCCGGTTCCAACACCGTTAGCAAGCCAGTTAGCTGGTTGCGATGAAGAGTTTTGGACACTTTATATGTTGTTTGCAGTGAATGTTGAAATCTCATTTCTATTCAATTCAATTCAAGTCGCCTACCGCAGATATAGAGCTACATTCAGAG
>JASLVU010000069.1 GCA_030741225.1 Candidatus Poseidoniaceae archaeon
GCAATGGAAGGAAAATCTGAGAATGAGGATGTTGCTGAGTTTCGCAGACATGTTCGTGAAAATGGACCCACTCAAGAAGGTCTTGAACTTGCACCGCGCTGGTTAGGCTTCGAACGAAAAATGCTCGAACATCTTCTCCATCGTCCCGACGACTTTGTTGGTGCTTTTCGAAAACTCCCAGGTAACCTTCAATTGATGACTATACATGCTTTACAATCGGTAGTGTTCAACAAGTCTCTTCATGCTCGGCTTGAGGCTCAACACCCCATCAGTTGGCCTGTTGCCGGAGACCTCGTTGGTAGAATTGATGAAAAAGGACAACTCGACGCTTCGAGTTGCGTACTAGTAGAAGAACGCACATTACCTCGAATCATTCGCAATTGCAAACTTGGCCGCTTATCCCCTACAGGACCATTACCTGGTACTGAGATTAAAACATGCGAAGGTGAAAGTGGAATAATTGAGCAAAATACGATTTCTCAAATGGGTCTCCTTGAAGCAGATTGGAACGTCGAGGAAATCCCGCGACTCTCAACACGCGGCACTCGCAGGTCTTTGGTCACGAATTTCAGTGAGATCAGTATAGATGCAGTTCCTCTTGCAAATGATGAAACGATGGGCGAACGTTGGAAATCGGGCCCAAGAGAAAACAGTCGATGGCATCCTGATGGAGCATGTGTTCGATTCCGATTCACGCTGTCATCTGGAAGTTATGCAACAACACTGCTTCGTGAGTTTATGCAGTGTCCGCTGAATCAACTTTGATTCACAGTAGACCCATGGAGAGAACTTCAATCTCTCCAACGCCACTGATTGCGGAAATCTTGCTCTCAAGTGCGTCGGCAAGTCCTTCACCGTCATCCATGACAACATGGACTTGAACGAATTTAAGACCGAATGCTAGAGGTTTTACCTCAACCGATTGAACATTGTAAATGTCATCGCTCAATGCTTGAACAGATGCTGCAATAGAGTCTGCATTAACATCTTCAGCTTCGGCGTCAGGATTTATCTTATATGTCATCGCTACCATACCCATACAATCACCTCAGGGCCCCTGGTATTCACATTGAGCGCAGGTGTAGAGAACACCTTGGTTTCGACATCGTGGGCTACGACCAATCGATACTTCGTCGCAACCTGGACAAGGGAATGATGTTGAGCCGGTCTCTTCAAGTGGGACACCGGATGATGTACAATTTGCTGCTCTGTCTGCCATAACTACTCCTCAGGAACAATTGGCCCACGCCCTCACCTTCTTTATGGTTGTGTGCCCAACTCCTCCAACCTATGTATTCAAAAACGCTGATTTCATGAAGAAAATTTCCCTCATCGATGAAGAATCTGCATCGTTCCTTTTTTTCCGGTACTCACCACCAACTCTCCGTTTCTTGAACGGCACCAACCGGACTCGATTCTCAACACATCACCCACCTTGACCTTCTCTGTTTGCTCATTCCACAGAACCACTCCAACAATCCCCGTCTCGTCTCTACCGCATGCAGCAGCTACAGGTCCAACATACTGATCCGAATAGACCATTCTGCGTGGATAAACCCGAAGCAGAACCAGTTCTATTCTGTGCACGGGTGAATCGGCGACCAGTTCAGAAACTTTCTGTCGATACGCTTGTGTTTTCTTCGCTCTATGGGGTGATTTCGATTGCCTCATAGAAGAAAGAACATCTTCAAAGGTCTTCAATCTATTCGACTCTCTTCTTTTTCATAACTCGAAAAGAAGATGAGACAATTTCTGGTGCATCTTCAATATCATCTCCTCCGAGTTTAACATTCAGGGCAGTTTCATAATTCTCGAGAATGCTGACCTTCTTGAATTTCCAAGGCATAAAGTTCCGACAAACCAAATACACCTCTGATGATGAATTTCGTGAGGCGTGTGGCGAAAATCTTCGAACATCGGAAAAGAACGGTTTCACAACTTGTATCAACTCTTCAACTCCGACTCCTTGGAAAAGTTTCGTCACAAAAGAACCGCCTTTACACAAGAGCGGTAATGAAAAATCAAAAACGAGCGCTACTAATGTCATTGCTACGGCTTGGTCCATGTCCCATTTACCGGTAATGTTTGGAGAAATATCCGACACAACTGAATTTAACGGGCGTTGGTCAAGCTCATCAAGAACACGTTGTTGTGTATGAGGGTCGGTGATGTCGCCGACCAGCAAGATTGAACCATCTACTGGTTGGCAGGCTTCTAAATCGACACCGATAACCCAGCCATCCTCTCCGACCAGTTCAGTAGCAACTTGGGCCCAACCGCCGGGGTGGCAACCCACATCAAGAACAACATCACCCTCACGAAGGAGAGTAAATCGCTCTTGAATTTGTTTTAACTTGAATGCTGAACGGGCACGATAGCCGCTTGCTTTCGCTTGACGCCGCCAGGAATCACGTTTGTGATTTTCAATCCAGTGGTCCGCCATACAATGCCTCCATGTTCTTGGCGTAAACTCATGTTGAAGAAACCTCCCTCTCATTTCAAGCGAATCTAAAGGATGAAGGGGGTCGGCACCTTCGCCACAAACAAGGAGGGCAGGAATATGAGAACTACAGGTTTTGTTTTCTTTGCATTATTCATACTGGTTTGCAGCGCTCTTGCGTCCAACCCAGCAATGGCAGTCGTTATTGACCCATCCAACGGACTTGATGAAGTTGAAATTACCGAAAAGATGGGACGGACTTTGCTTATTGAAGAAGTAACCACCACCTGGTGTCCGACATGTGCAGACATCGATCCCTATCTCAAAGGTGTTGCAGATGCACATGGCTCTCGGATTGCAATGGTTGCATACCACCCGTCAGATGGCGAAGATGCTTTTCAACCTGAAGCGGCTCAACATCGCCTTGAACGACTGGGAATTGAACATGGAAATTCGCTTTCATCTCCAACATTTTTCGTTGAAGGCAAAAATCCTCGCACTGGCGTTGATGCTTGGAGTGATGTTCAGCGAGACATACTCAATGCAGAAACAGTTCGCCAAGATACATCAACACTCCAATTTGAAGTTGTTCGAAACGGAACTGAAATCACGGCGAAAGTTCTCTCTTTTGAGTCACCAAAAACGAACTTGAGCGGAACACAACTCACATTTCTTGTCCTTGAACACAACAAAGAAGTTCCTGAAGGTTCAATAAATCTGGGAGGAAAAACCCGTGACAGAGTTCTTGTTGCAACGTCTGAATGCACGATTGAGAATTCTTCAATCGATGTGAACATCGGACTTCTTAAAGCGTCAGTAAGTCAATCATGTGATGTCGATTTCTCGATAACTTTTGAACTAATGGAACAGTTCAGTATTCTTCTTGTTCACGAAAATACAATTGAGGAAATACTTGAGGAAGATGCATCTTTAGGCACTTATGGCTCCATTGAGTTTGCATACAGAACGCGTGAAAGCAACGAACAAAGTTGGCCGCTTCACTCAGGAATTATCGTACTTGCATTTACCGGCGGCATTTGGGCAATACTTCCTCGTAAAGACAAAAAATCATAAACTTATAACTTCGAATGTATTGAAAAGTACCTTTTGAGTACTGAAAACGGAAAAATGTATGCACAAATCGTGCGAGGATTGATAACCTATCGTGACAATGTATTACCATGGCAGAATCATGGGAGGATGTAACATGGGACACAAGTGACCCCCAAAAGGAGTGGGTCGTCGAATACACTGTTTCGGTGAACGGAGACAAAAATCATCACCTCACCGTACTCTACGGGGATGATCTATCCGACATACAGAGAAGTTTACTTCATGAATTACGCAACACATACGTTGACAATGAAACAATAGAAGTCACTGTGCATCGAATGGAAGAAGTCAAGGAAACCTCAGAATCAGTTGGCTTTGAGGGATGCTTTTCTCCTTAGTTTGTTTTCACTCGATAGTGCAATTCAATGATTTCCCCGTTCAAGATGAGATAATCATCAAAACTTGTGACTCTGTGCTCCTCTGTTGCGTTTTCACCTGATGGATGAACATACATCACGAATTCATGCGTCGAGTTAACTCTGTAATCAAAAATCCCTGTTTCGTTAAAGTGGTAGCCCCATATATCAAAAAATACGCCGAGCGGGACATCTCCTGGCTCGTTAAGTTCGACATGCAATCGGCCAGTGTCGTCATGGGTGTGAACGGCATGCATGTTGTTTTCATTCCCATTGCAGACATCGGTTTGGATGCCGATAGCGGCCTCAACCGTGTGCGGATTTTCATTAATGAAAATCCGAAGTGTAACATGGTCGTGTCGCGCAAGGCCGTCATGGTCGAGACATTCCAGAGCAAGTGGGTCTGGTGAATCAGCTGTCGAATTGGACGATTCATTCGAAGAAGTGTTTGAAGATTCATTGGTTGATGTATCTGCTACTGAGTTTTCTTCGGTGGAGTTTGTAGAGTTATCCGATGTCGTATTCTCCGAATTGGAGTCTTGTTCAAACCATCCACGTTCTTGTGCTAAAAGAACAAGCATCAATGCTAGGGAAAGAGCTGTGATGATGCTCCAAAAGGTTGCTTCACGCTCCATTTTCAATCATCCTTATTGCTGATTCCAATCTTCTGACTCATTCAATCGCATCAATCGGAAGAAACCAATAAACGCTGCAACATTGGCAAAGTGAGCAGTTGTACAATACTGGCAAATCTTTTCCATTTGGAACTCGTAATAGACCAACAGCGCAATGATGAAAAATCCGCCAAAAGTAATCAATGCTCCAAATTTGAGGTGGGAGTCAACCCACTCAGCGTTTGGTTCTTTGGATGTCGAGTAGACAAGATAAAGCAGAATACAGAAGGTTACTGCGCCGATACCACCCCAGGGGAGCCCAAAAATAGGGTCGGTGTTGTATTGAGCATTTCCTATGACATCATCACATGAAAAAACTGAACTTGAAGCACAGAAATTACCACCTTCGCTTACTTTGGAAGAAATCCATAATGTTTGGATTGATACAGCAAAACCTGCGAGAGTTGTTAGTATCAATCCGAAAAAGAGCCGCCCTCGTTCGTTAGAAAGTGACGGAAATCGTCCCTCAAAAGGCTTTGATAGCGAGCTGCTGAACGGTAAAACGAATAAAAATCCAATCAACGTTGGAATCACATAAAGCAGAAGTTGAACATTTGAGTCCACATCAAGCACCTCCTTCGTTCATTGCGCGGGGCACCAATCCGAGGATTGCATCTCGCAAATCTTCACCGGGATGTTGACTTGAACTCCAAGCAATAATTCCATCTGGTTGGATCAAGTAATAACTAGGAGTCCCTCCGACTTTCCATTCTTTCATGTTGTCTTGGTCAAGGTCATCAATGTAGGGGAAACCATGCGCATTGCCAGGCCTTGTGCCACACTCCGAACCTGCACACTCCTCTCCAGAGTTAGCAGTTTTGTCCCTAAATGCCATAATCTCAGAACGGCTGGATTCATGGCCTTGAATATCCAATTCAGTGACACTTGCTACAAAATTGACTATTGCTCCATCCCATTGAGGGTTTCCTCCACTGAAGTCTTCAAAATTTTGAGATACATCATCCGCTGAACGAACACAGTACGGGCAGTCGGTATCCATGAATTCCACAACAAGCCATTGACCGCTGATGTCACCCTCTTGCCAGTTTGAATCCCAATAGGATTCACTGTCGAAGGTACTCCATCCGGAACCGTTGTAGAATTTACCCTCAAGAGGAGGGGCTCGTTCGCCTTCTTTGGTTCCTGTTGCAATCGGACTGGTCGTGGCAGCAATAATGATCATACCTACAAAAAACAGGCTCATAACTCTCAGTGCAGCTTTGGTACGCATGTCAGCAAAGTCATCGTATGTGTGCTTCAATTTCTCATCTCCTTTCAAGTCCTATTTCTTCAATAAGTGCACGAGCAGTGTGCCGAATAGCATCTTCACTGTTGTAGCGGACATCGTATCCTGTCGATAACATCTTATCAATACCGAGCATTGCACGAGGAATATCACCTGCCCAGCCGCGTTCCCCACCAGTATACTCAATGGATGCGTCATTGCAACCGGTTTCTTCGACAACGATTTCGGCAATGCGGCGAACTGATGCAGTGTCATGCGAGCCTAAATTGTACAGATTCAATGGAGCATCGGTGTTCTGCATGACATGCAAAATACCGTTCACACAATCTTCAACTTCCATGTATGATTTTTCTTGAAGTCCGTTACCAAGAACTTCTAAACGATTTGGATTTGATTTTAATTTGTGGATAAAGTCGAAAATCACTCCATGAGTTCCCCGAGTTCCGATAATATTCGCAAATCGGAAAATCCATGCTTGTAAACCAAAAGTTCCAACCCAGCTGCTAATGAGGCCTTCACCTGCTTGCTTACTCGCTCCGTAAAGAGAAATTGGTAAGCAAGGACCATGATTTTCAGGAGTTGGCATTGGAGCATTTTCACCATAAACAACTGACGAAGAGGCAAAGGCGATTTTTTTGACTTCGCATCGGCGCATGGATTCTACGATATTGTAAGTTGCCAGAGTACCTTGCTTCAGGTCAGTATCTGTCACTCTCGTGCCCAAGCGGATATCAGGATTTGCGGCTAAATGAAACACACAATCAATGTCTTCCATTGCAGACAGAACTGTATCAAAATCAGTGATATCTCCTTCAACCAAGGTCACAGAACCTGAATCAATATGCGATTGAATAAATTCCAGATGGCCGCTTGAAAGGTTATCAAGTGCAACAACTGTGTCTCCGCGAGCAACCAAACGGTCAATGAGGTGAGAACCAATGAATCCAGCACCACCAGTAACCAAGGCTCGCATGGATTGAACAAGAATCACCCATGTATGAGTGTTTGGTTGTGCCGATGAGACTGTGAAAGTATCTTCGAACAATTGGTTTGATAACCGTTAACGAAATGTTCCATGTTTGCGCCGAGCAAGAATCGGCAATGGAGTTGAAAAAATGCCAAAAAATAACCAAAAAACGATGCCTGAAAACCAAACCGAAACAACCAATCTCTTGGTTGGCTATGTACGTAAAAGCAATGCTGGTGGAGCCGTAAAAATATCCATCAACACAGATGCTTTTTCGGATTGTGCCACCTATGTAACCAGCGATGGGCAAGCCTATGTCCCATTGGTAATTTCACTTGCTGCATTGGAAAAAGTCCTCGCAGGTGAACGTGCAGTTACTACCTTGTCACAGTTGCAAGACTGAGCGCTGTATTCCTGAGACAAACATATTCTGAGATATGCTACCGCTTGCACAGGGGTTTCGACCCCTGTGCTGGCTTTCTTAACAAAAGCAGTTCGGTGTCCTTGTAGATACTATATTACTAAATAGAACCGGAATGCGCGAAGGGGTGGGTGAAGTCATGTCTGAGGACGTCGTTACGAACAAACCCTTCATCGTTGCAGGAATGCCGATGTACAATGAAGAAGAGACCATTGGAACGGTTGTTACTACCGCATTACGGCATGTTGATGCTGTGATTTGTATTGATGACGGTTCATCTGATTCCAGCGCTAGAATCGCCGAAGCATGCGGAGCCACCGTGATTCGCCACCGGGTAAATCGAGGATATGGAGGGGCACTCAAGACACTGTTTATTCGAGCCAAAGAACTCAATGTCGATGCATTGGTTGTTCTCGACAGCGACGGACAACATAGCTCTGAAGATATTCCCAAACTGCTTGAGCCAATCCTTCGGGGCACAGCTGATTTCGCAATCGGCTCTCGATTTGTAGATGGAGGCAGTGGAACTGATATGCCTGCCTATCGTCGCCTCGGAATCAAAGTCATTACTGCAGCAAGCAATCTTTCCAGCGACCTTGGTATAAAAGATACTCAATCTGGATTCCGAGCATTTTCACGTACTGCTTTAGATCGTCTTCGCTTCGATTCAGAGGGTATGGAATTGTCATTAGAAATGCTTGAAGATGCTCGAGAAAAACAACTTGAAATTGTTGAAGTTCCAACAGTCATACGCTATGATGTGCCAAAAGGTTCCAACTTCACGGCAGTTTCGCATGGGTTTACGGTCCTGATATGGGCTATGCTTTCTCTGTCTCAGAAAAAACCGCTCCTCGTTCTCGGCCTTCCTGGTTTTGGTCTGCTTGCCACAGGTGCTGCGATGGGAATGAACACTGCTCAAGGTGTAACCAATCATCTTGACAGTTTCGTTGGACCTGGACTATCCGCAATATGGATTGGTGTTCTAGGCCTTGCGCTAATGGCCACTGGACTGGTACTCCAAAGTGCTCGAGGATTCCTACGCCATTTGTTGGTTCGGGAGTTCGGACTTGACTGAGTGAGACCTCATCAGCAATCCCAAAACAGAGCATCATTGAAAGCCCACCGCTCTATGGGTGATACATGGAGAAGGGGGCTCAAGCCGATAATCTCCGTGAAAAAATCTCAGAATTTCGAGACCAAACAAGCACTGCAATCGTGCGGCAGGTGGATAAATTCTATGCAAGCATACTGGCATCTCCCGCCACAGTGGTTATTCTTCTGATTATTGTTGCCGCTTTTTTTGCTCAACAGGGTGTAACTTTTCAAGACCAAATTGACGACGATGTCGAAATTTTCCTACCGGATGGAGCCGAATCAACTGAATTGCTGAAACAAGT